>NZ_JBICSQ010000010.1:64301-179312 GCF_043197175.1 Amycolatopsis sp. NPDC049252 | reverse complement strand
GGGGGGCCCCCCCCCCCCCCCCCCCCCCCCGCCACATTGGGTGCACTCCCGGCCACCCGTGCCACCCCGGCACCCGGGCGATCGCGGGCCGTCGCTCCTCGCCGCCTGGCCGGTTCACCGCGTATCCGGCAGGGAACCCTGATCCGGGTTCTGGTGCAGCAGCACGATTTTCCCGCGAGCGTGCCGGGTCTCCGCGAGGGCGTGCGCGGCCGCGACCTCGTCCACCGGGAACGTCGCCGCCACCGGGATCCGCAACCGGCCCTCGTCGGCCAGGGTGATCGCGATCGCCAGACCGTGCAGCGCCAAGGGATCCGCGCCCGGGGTTCCCGGCGCCCCGTGGGAGAAGTGCACGCCGTGGGCCGCCGCGGTGAAGTCGGCCAGCGTCACCACCCGCGCCGGATCACCGGCTACCGCCACGAGGTCCGGCAACGCCCCGCCCGCGCAGTCGACCACCGCGTCCACTCCGGACGGTGCCAACGCACGCACCCGCTCCACCAGCCCGGGGCCGTACGTCGTCGGATCCGCGCCCAGCGAACGCAGGAAGTCGTGGTTCCCCGGACCGGCCGTGCCGAGCACCCGCGCGCCGCGGGCGGCCGCGAACTGGACGACGGCGGTGCCCGTCCCGCCCGCCGCGCCCTGCACCAGCACCGTCTGCCCGGCGCCGACCGCGAGCCGGTCGAGCACCCGGGTGGCCGTCTCGACCGCGCCCGCCGCGCCGCCCGCCTCCGCCCAGCTCCACGCGGAAGGCTTCCGTGCCCACGCCGCCAAGACCGCGAAGTCGGCGTTGGCACCTCGCGTCGACGCGGGGGCCATGCCGAACACCGCATCGCCGACCGCGACGTCCGTGACGCCGGAGCCGATCTCGTCGACCACGCCCGCCGCGTCGAACCCGGTGCGGAACGGGAACGTCACCGGCACGGCGTCCCGCAGCTCGCCCGAGCGGAGCCGGATCTCGCCGGGCGAAATCGCGGAAGTCCTTACGGCGACGCGGATTTCTCCCGGTCCGGCGTGCGGCGAAGCCACGTCGGCGACCTCCACCACACTGGACGGACCGTAGGAGGAAAACTGCACTGCTCTCATCCGAGCGAACGTAACGGAGCACCCCGTCCGGTTGGCTAAAGTGAGAGGGGTGACGGCTCAAGTGAGAGCGCCCCTGCGCTCCGACGCCCGCGACAACCGCGGGCGCATCCTCGCGGTCGCCCGCGCGGCCTTCGCCGCCGAAGGCCTCGACGTGCCGATCCGCGAGATCGCGCGCCGCGCCGAGGTCGGCGTCGCGACCGTCTACCGGCACTTCCGGACCAAGGAGGCCCTGCTGGGCGAGGCCTTCGCCGAGCAGCTGGCCTCGTGCCGGGTGGTCGTCGAAGAGGGCCTCGCGGCCGACGACCCGTGGCGCGGGTTCTGCCTGGTGATCGAGCGCCTCATGGAGGTGCACGCCCTCGACCGCGGCTTCGCGCGCGCGTTCACCTCGCGGCTGCCCGGGAGCACCGCGTTCGCCGCGGACCGCGACCGGACCCTGCGCCTGCTGCTCAAGCTGGTGCGGCGAGCCAAGGAAGCCGGCGAACTGCGCGACGACTTCGTGCTGGAGGACATCAGCCTGGCACTGATGGCGAACGAGGGCATCCGCGCCGACTCGCCCGAGCTGCGGGTGGCGGCTTCCCGCCGGTTCGCCGCCCTGATGATCCAGTCGTTCCGGGCGGAACCGGTCCGCGCGCCGCTGCCGCCCGCCGTCCGGCTGCCGCTGTCCCGGGTCGAGCTCAGCAGGGCCCGAAGTACCGGCACTCGATGAGCGCCCTGAGGTCGTGGGCCGCGGCGCGCGGTTCCAGGTCGTCGAGCAGGGCGGCGAAGCCATCAAAGCCGTCGAGGGGGACGACCTGCTCGGCCGTGTCGTGCTGGGCGCAGCCGCTGCCGTGGAGGTTGCCCGCCGGGACGACGCAGAAGATCTCCGAGCCGTCGTCGCCGTAGCTGAAATAGGCCTGCAACGGCACCGGGGTCGCGTCGGCGACCGGGTTGCACCGCGCGCCGCCGAAGCTGCCGGGGTACTCCCAGCCGGCGTCCGGGTCTGCGGCGGCGTCGAGGCGCCAGCCGCGCCCGGTGAGGAACTCGTGCACACGCTGCCGGCCGGACGCGGTCTGGGCCATCAAGGCGATCCCTTTCGAAAGAAGCGAGGAACCTCCAGTGTCGCGGGAGGCCCACCGCCACGAACGGGTGACCACGGTCAGCGGCGCAGCGTGGTCTCCTCCGCCATCCCCGACAGCTTCGCGGGGTTGCGCACCGCGTAGACGCCGGTGACGAGACCGCCCTCGACGCGCAGCGCCACCACAGTATCGAGCTCGCCGTCGATGGACAGGACCATCGCCGGGTGGCCGTTGACCTGCGCCGGCCGCAGCGTCGCCTGTCCGTCGACCCGGTCCAGCCCGCCGAACAGCACCCGGCCCACCTTGTCGGCGCCCACCACCGGCCGCAGCACGGCCTGCTTGACCCCGCCGCCGTCGCCCACGAGCACGACGTCCGGGGCGAGCAGATCGAGCAGTCCCTGCAGGTCACCGGTTTCGATCGCGCGCTGGAACGCCGCGAGCGTGTCGCGGGCGGCGGCCCGGGAGACCGTCTCGCGCGGCCGGCGCGCCGCGACGTGCGACCGGGCCCGGTGCGCGATCTGGCGGACCGCCGCGCCGCTCTTGCCGACGGCGTCGGCGATCTCGTCGTAGGGCAGGTCGAACACCTCGCGCAGCACGAACACCGCGCGCTCGGTCGGCGTGAGCGTCTCCAGCACCAGCAGCATCGCCATCGAGACGTGGTCGGCCAGCTCGACGTCCTCGGCGACGTCGGGCGTGGTCAGCAGCGGTTCGGGCAGCCACGAACCGACGTAGGACTCCTTGCGGCGCCCGAGGGTGCGCAGCCGCTGCAGGGCCTGGCGGGTGGTGATCCGCACCAGGTACGCCCGCGGCGACTGCACGGTGGAGAGGTCGACGCCCACCCACTTCAGCCACGTCTCCTGCAGGACGTCCTCGGCGTCGGCGGCCGAGCCGAGCATCTCGTAGGCCACGGTGAACAGCAGGTTCCGGTGGGCGACGAACACCTCGGTCGGATCCTCCCCGCTCGTGCTCCCCGTCATGGTGGTCCCCCTTCGGATCCGGCTGCGTCCCCCCACAGATACCGGGCCCCGCCGTTCTGTGACAGGTCCGCGCTGTGGCGTGGGTCACTGTCACAGAACGGCGGGGTACCGGCATCTGGTGGTCGTCAACACACGCACCACGAGATGAGGACATCGTCATGGAAGCTCGATTCAGCATGCTGGACAACGAATTCGCCGCCAAGTTCGGCAAGCGGTTCGCCGGGGTCAGCCTGATGATCGACCAGTCGCCGCTGCCCAAGGTCGTCCAGGAGCTGGTCAAGATCCGCGCCAGCCAGATCAACGGCTGCGGCTTCTGCACCGACATGCACACCAAGGACGCCACCGCCGAGGGCGAGACCGCGGTCCGGCTCAACCTGGTCGCGGCCTGGCGCGAGGCCACCGTGTTTACCGACGCCGAGCGGGCCGCGCTGGCCCTGACCGAGGAGGGCACCCGCCTCGCCGACGCCCACCAGGGCGTGTCCGACGAGACGTGGGCCCAGGCGCGCAAGCACTTCGACGACGACCAGCTCGGCGCGCTGGTCTGCCTGGTCGGCCTGATCAACGCGGCCAACCGGATGAACGTCATCGCGCGCACCCCGGCGGGGTCCTACGAGGCCGGCATGTTCGCCGACTTCGTCCCCCAGGGCTGAGCCGTCACGGGCTTGATCACTTCGTCGGCGAGCCACCGCGCGACGCCGTCCGGGTAGGGCGACGCCACGCTGAGGACGAAGTGCCCGAAGCCCGCGTCGAGGGCTTCGCGGATCGCGTCGCGGGTGGCGGCGGGATCGTCGTAGGACACCGGCAGGTGGATCGAGCGGGTGATCGACGCGGGGTCGCGGCCGATCTCGCCGCAGTAGCGGTCCAGCAGGGCACTGCGGCTGACGACGTCCTCGAGGTCACCGCCCGGGATGTTCCACACGTCGGCGTGCTCGGCGACCACCCGCAGCGTCGCGGCCGCGCGCCCGCCGATGACGATCGGCGGGTGCGGCCGCTGCACCGGCTTGGGGTTGCCGAACGCCCCGGTCAGCTGGTGGTGGACGCCGTCGAAGTCGAACGGCTCGTCCTCGGTCCACAACCGCTTGATCACCGTGCAGGCTTCGGCGAAGCTCGCCACGGCGTCCGCGGTCTCCTGGAACGGCAGGCCGTGGGCGGCGTACTCGCGCCGGGCCAGCGGGTGGCTGGGCCGCGAGCCGACGCCGATGCCGAAGTCGAGCCGGCCGCCCGAAACGACGTCGACGGTCGTGGCGATCTTGGCCAGCATCGCCGGCGGCCGGAAGCGGTTGCTGGTCACCAGCAGGCCGAGCCGCAGCCGGGACGTCTGCGCGGCCAGCGCCGAAAGCAGCGTCCAGCCCTCGAAGATCGGCCCGTCCGGGTCGCCGAAGATCGGCATGAGGTGGTCGAACAGCCAGGCGTGCTCGATCTCGGGGATCGTGTCCGCCTCGCGCCAGACGCGCAGGATGTCGTCGTAGGAGACCTGCGAAGGCGCGGTCATGATGCCGAATCGCGGAGCGGACATGTCAGCGGCGCCTCAGGGTCGGGTCGAGCAGGGCGGGCGGGGTGTCGAACTTCTCGTCGGCGGCCAGGTCGGTGCCCGGCGCGACGATCGTGTCGATCTCGTCGAGCACGTCGGCGGGCAGGACCGTGTCGGCGGCGGCGAGCTGTGAGCGCAGGTGCTCCAGCGTGCGGGGGCCGATGATCGCGCTGGTCACGGCGCGGTGCGCGGTGACGAACCCGAGCGCGAGCTGGATCAGCGTCAGCCCGGCCGCGTCGGCCACCTTCACCAGCCGCTCGACGGCGTCCAGCCGCGCCTGGTTGGCGGGCCGGGCCAGGTCGAAGCGCTGCGGCAGGACCTGCGACCGGCTGGTGGTGATCTCCCGGCCCGCGCGGACCGCGCCCGAGAGCCAGCCGGACGCGAGCGGGCTCCAAGCCAGCACGCCGAGGCCGTACTCCTCGGTCACCGGCAGCACGTGGGTCTCGATGCCGCGCTGCAGGATCGAGTAGCTGGGCTGCTCGGTGACGTACCGGCTCAGGCGGTGCTCGCGGGCGGCCCACTGGGCCTGCACGATCCGGTAGGCCGGGAAGGTCGACGAGCCGAAGTAGCGGATCTTGCCCGCGCGCTGCAGGTCGGTCAGCGCGGAAAGCGTTTCCTCGTCGCTGGTGGCCGGGTCCCAGCGGTGCATCTGGTAGAGGTCGACGTGGTCGACGTCCAGCCGGCGCAGGCTGTTGTCCAGCTCGGTGACCAGCCAGCGGCGGGAGCTGCCGCGGTGGTTGCGCTCGTCGCCGATCGGCATGGCCGCCTTCGTGGCGAGCACGAGGTCGTCGCGGCGGCCGGCGATCGCCTTGCCCACCATCACCTCCGACTCGCCGTCGCCGTACATGTCGGCGGTGTCGACGAGGTTGATCCCGCCTTCGAGGGCGGCGTCGACGATGGCGGTGGTCTCGTCCTGGGTGGTGCGCCCGATGGCGCCGAAGTTCATCGCGCCGAGCGCGAGGGAACTGACCTGCACACCGGTGCGGCCCAACGTGCGGTACTGCATGAGACTGGTCCTCCATGGCATCATGGTCAAACGGAACGTTGCTCCACTAACGATACGGAGCATTGTTCCGTTTAGCAAGGACGGGAGGACGTCGTGGTGGACGAAGGGGCTGCGCGGCCGAAGCGGGCGGACGCGCGGCGCAACAAGGAGACGCTGCTCGACGCGGCCGCGGCGGTCTTCGTCGCCTCGGGCGTGGACGCGCCGGTGCGCGACATCGCCGCCAAGGCCGGCGTCGGGATGGGCACGATCTACCGCCACTTCCCGACCCGCGCCGACCTGGTCATCGCCGTCTACCGGCACCAGGTCGAAGCGTGCGCCGAGGCCGGCCCGGCGCTGCTCGAAAGCAGCGAGAGCCCGCACGCCGCGCTGGCGCAGTGGATCGACCTGTTCGTCGACTTCCTGGTCACCAAGCACGGCCTGGCGGGGGCGATGCAGTCCGACAACGCCGGGTTCGAGACGCTCCACGCGTACTTCCTCGACCGGCTCGTGCCGGTGTGCACGCAGCTGCTCGATGCCGCGGTCGCGGCGGGCGAGGTGCGCGCCGACCTGGCGGCCATCCAGCTGATGCGCGGCGTCGGGAACCTGTGCATCGGCGCGGACAGCGACGACGGCTACGACGCGCGCCGCCTGGTCGGGGTCCTCGTCGCGGGGCTGCGCCTGCCGCGGTGACCCGGCTCTCCCCGTGATGTGCCGGGAAGGTGGCGAGTGCGGAGGGGAGCACCTGCCCGGCGCCCGATCGTGGCTGGCGGCGGCCAGATGCGCCCCAATGTGGCGTTCGGTGCGTCAGATGCACCCAACGCCACATCGGGTGCATCACGGCCGGTCCGTCCACGGCGCCAACGTCCACAGTGGACCCTTCAGGGGGACGCCACGGCAGGGCCCTCAGCGCTCGTCGCGGCCAGGCCGCCGCCCGAACGGCCCCACCGGCTGCCGGGAAACCCGAAACCGGTGTTGGCCGCTCGCCAAGGCGGCGGATCGTTCACCCGCTGTCGTCCGTCGTCATCCGACCAGGGAACGCGTTGGGCCGCCCGGGTTGCCGTGCCGGGCGAGATCCCTGTCGCTCGGGAGGGCCCGATGGTCCGATCAGGCCGCGGAATCGCGGGCTCCCGTTTCCCGGAGTGAACGTTCTTGTGACCCGCGACAATCGCCCACTAGCGTTGGTCATCGGGCCGAGGAAAACGTCCGGTCCCATTCTTTCCGCCATGGGAAATACAAGGAGCCGCCCGTGATCTCCACCGACCAGCCCGTGATCCGCAGCGCGTACCAGCAGTCCATCGCGGACTACTGGAACCGGGAAAAGGATCCGGTCAACCTCCGGCTGGGCGACGTCGACGGGCTCTACCACCACCACTACGGCATCGGCGAATACGACCCCGCGGTGCTGGAGGCCCCCGAAAACATCCGCGACGAGGCGATCATCGCGGAGATGCACCGGCTCGAGACGGCGCAGGCCGAGGTCCTGCTCGACCACCTCGGCGCGGTCGGGCCGGGCGACAGGCTGCTCGACGCCGGCTGCGGCCGCGGCGGCACCAGCATCATGGCCAACCAGCGGTTCGGCTGCCAGGTCGACGGGGTGTCCATTTCGGAGCAACAGGTCGCCTTCGCCAACGAGCAGGCGAACAAGCGCGGCGTCGCCGGCCGGGTGCGCTACCACCTGCGCAACATGCTCGACACGGGTTTCGAGACCGGGGCCTTCAAGGGCGCCTGGAACAACGAAAGCACGATGTACGTCGACCTGCACCAGCTCTTCGCCGAGCACGCGCGCCACATCGCGCCGGGCGGCCGGTACGTCACCATCACCGGGTGCTACAACGACGTGACCGGCGGCCGGTCGCGCGCGGTGAGCCAGATCGACCAGCACTACATCTGCAACATCCACGCCCGCGGCGACTACTTCAAGGCCTTGTCGGCCAACGGTTTCGTGCCCATCAACGTCGTCGACCTGACCGCGGCCACCATCCCGTACTGGGAGCTGCGCGCGCAGTCGTCGGTGGCCACCGGGATCGAGGACCCGTTCCTCACGGCGTACCGCGAAGGCAGTTTCCACTACCTGCTCATCGCCGCCGACCGGGTCTGACCGTGGCGACCGGCACCGCCCCGGGGTGTCCTCTGTGGATGGTGGACGACGCGCTCGCGTTCGCCGCCGGGCCGTCGGGGATCGGCACGTCCGCGGCCCGGATCACGGCGGACCTGGCCCACGAGCCGGCGTACGCGGAGCGGGAATGGGGTGACGGCACGGCTTCGCCGCTGTACGTCCCGGTGGTCGAACGCGTCGACGAGCCGCTGGCCGAGGAGGTCGACCGGCGGCTCGTCGCGTGGGCCGCGGACTGCGGGTTCACCGGCGAGGGGCTCGACCAGATCGCGAAGGCGGGCTTCGGCCGGCTGGCGATGCTGGCCCACCCCGACAGCGCGGACCCGGATCTGCTGCTGATCGCCGCGCAGCTCAACGCCGTCTGGTGGGCCGCCGACGACTACTACGCCGACGACAGCGCACTCGGCGCGTCGCCGACCGAACTGCCGCCGCGCCTGGCCCTGGTGATGGCGGCGATGGACCCGGTCGCCCCGGCCGGCGAGTTCAGCGGCCCGCTCGAGGAGGCGCTGCGGGCCGACCCGATCCTGGTCGGGCTGAACTCGGCGGTCGGGCACCTGGGCCGGCACGGCACGCCGACGCAGGTCCAGCGCGTCTGCTACGCCACGTTCTCGATGTTCGTCAGCTGGGACGCGTACGCGGCCTGGCGCTACACCGAGGCCTACCCGCCGGCGTGGGAGTACCTGGCCGCGCGCCAGCACGACAGCTTTTACACCTCGATGACGCTGTGCGACCCGGTCGGCGGCTACGAGCTGCCCGCCGCGTTGTACTACGACCCGCGGGTGCGCCGGGCGATGATGCGCGCCGGTACCGCCTGCGTGCTGGTGAACGACCTGTACTCGGTGGCGAAGGACGCCGCCGACGAGAACCCGGTGTGCAACATGGTCCTGCAGGTCGCCGCCGACCGCGGCTGTTCGGTCGAGGAGGCCACGGAGGTCACCGTGGACCTGCACAACACCATGGTCCGCGAGTTCGAGGCGGGGCACCGCGAACTGCTCGCCGTGCCCGCGCCCGAGCTGCACCGGTTCCTCAAGGGTGTCCGGGCGTGGATGGGCGGCGGGTACGAATGGCACGCCACCAACCCGCGCTACCGAACCTGACCTGAGCCGGCCGGGCGGGTGCCGGGCAGCAGCAGGGCGGGGACGACGGCGAGCGCGGCGAACGCGACCGCCCAGGCGAAGGTGTGGCCGAAGGCGGTGACCTGACCGGCCGTCCCGGGGTGGGCGGTCAGCTGGCGTTGGAGGACGACGGCGAGCACGGCGGTGCCGAAGGAGCCGCCGATCTGCTGCACGATCCGGGTCGTGCTGCTGGCGTGCGAGATCCGCTCGGGGGGCAGGTCCCGGTAGGCGCCGACCAGCACGGCCATGTTCGCCGCGCTCAACCCGGCGCCGCGGACGACCAGGGCGATCGCGAGCAGCAGGCCGTTGGTGTGCTGGCCGCCGAGGGCGAAGGGGAGGGTGCCCGCGGCGGTCAGCACGATGCCGGCCAGCACGAGCGGGCGCGGGCCGATCCGGTCGGCCAGGCCACCGGTGAACCGGGCCAGGAGGCTGCCCAGGCCCTGCGGGGCCAGCAGCAGCCCGGCGGCGACGACGCCTTCGCCCTGCACCTGCTGGTAGTACAGCGGAAGCAGCAGCATCGAGCCGAACAGGGCGAGCCCGGAGAGGAACAGCAGGGCCGACGACGCGGCGAACGAGCGCGTCCGGAACAGCCGCAGGTCCACCAGCGGTTCGGTGGTGCGCAGGGCGTGGCGGGTGAACGCGGCGAGCAGCACGAGCCCGGCCGCCAGGGGGAGGAGTGCCCGCAGGCTGCCCGGGCCGGCCGAGGTGGCCATCTCGGACAGGCCGTAGACGACGGCGGCCACGCCCGGCGAAAGCAGCAGCAGCCCGGGAACGTCCAGGCGGCTCGCCTTGCCCGGCGGGTCCTCGGGGAGCAGCCGCCAGGCGAGCACGATCGCCAGCAGGCACAGCGGGACGTTGACGTAGAAGATCCACCGCCAGCTCAGGTGCCCGGCGATGAGCCCGCCGAGCACCGGGCCGAGGATCGGGCCGATCAGCGCGGGCAACGTCACGACGGCCAGCAGCTTCCCGAGCCGCCGTCCGCCGGCGGCCCGGACCAGCAGGGTCTGCAGGAGCGGCAGCATCAGCCCGCCGCCGACCCCCTGGACCACGCGGAACCCGATCAGCGAACCGATGTCCCACGCCGCCCCGCTCAGCACGGAACCCAGCAGGAAGAGCGTCAACGCCGCCAGCCACAGCCGTTTGGCGCCGAAGCGGTCGGTCAGCCAGGCGCTGCCCGGCACCGCCGTGGCCATCGCCAGCAGGTAGCCGGTGCTGACCCACTGCACGGTCGCCACCGGCGCGCCGAGCTCGGTGCCCAGCGTGTGCAGGGCGACGTTCACGATCGTGCTGTCCAGCAGCGGGGCCATCGCCCCGAGGACCAGGACGCCGGCCAGCTTGAGCACCGCGGGCTCCAGCCGGTCCGGACGGGTCGGTGCGGTCATGCGAACCCCCATCGTCGTCAGAGACAGTCGTTAGAGACGGTCCGTCTCTAACGACGTACGGTAGCCTGAGCCGTCAAGAGACGCAACGTCTCTTTCGGAGGGGATGGGCATGACGCAGGGCGGGGCGCGACGCCGTGGCGCGGCGCTGGAGGCCTCGTTGCTCGAGGCGGCGTGGGAAGAGCTGGCCGCCGTCGGGTACGCGCGCCTGACGATGGAAGGGGTCGCCGCGCGGGCCAGGACCGGCAAGCAGGTCCTCTACCGCCGCTGGCCCAACCGGGCCGAACTGGTGGTGGCCGCGTTGCGGCACAACACGGGCTCGATCGTCGACCGGATCCCCGACACGGGAACGCTTCGCGGCGACGTCCTGACGCTCCTGCGGCGGATGGCGCGGCGCCAGCACGACGTCAGCCCCGACGTCGTCCACGGGCTGCTGGCCGAAGTACCCGAGATGAACCCGGAGTTCTTCACGGTGATGCGCGAGGCGATGACCGCCGTGCTGCGCCACGCCGCGGACCGGGGCGAGCTCACGCTCGCCGCCCTGCCCGCGCGCGTCGTCACGCTGCCCGCCGACCTGCTGCGCAACGAGATCTTCTTCGCCCGCGAGCCGATCGGGGAGGACACGCTCCTCGAGATCGTGGACGACGTGTTCCTCCCGCTCGTCCGCGCGACGGCGGGAGGCACGCCGGATCAGTGAGGTTCAGCGCGGTGTCACGCCAGGCGTTCGTGCCAGGACGTGAACGCCGTGACGAGGTCTTCGGGCGCGCCGGCTTCGCGAAGCCGCCGCGTTTCGTCCTCGATGTACTCCCGGTACAGCGGGGCCAGGTGCGCCAGCAGTGCCGGTTCCGCCTCCGCGGGATCCAGCGGTTCGCCCGCCCGGACCCGCGTCGCCAGGTGGACCAGCGGCGCCGCCGAAGCGCCGGGACGGCCGAGGTACCAGGCGATCGCCTCGTCGTTGGTCGCCGCGCGGCCGGACTCCATCGCCCCCGTGCACCCGAAGCGCAGCGGGAAGAACACCGCCTTCGTGAACCACACCTTGTCGGCCAGCAGCCGCTCCGGCCGGTGGAACTCGGCGACCACCTCGTCGGCCGCCAGGACGGCGACGGCGAACCGCGCGCTCTCCAGCAGCAGCTCCGTACCGTCCGGGCGAGCCACCTTCCCGGCGATCTCCTCGCCGGTCAGCAGCGCGCCGCGCTCGGCCAGTTCCAGGCGGTCGATCGCCGGGAAACGCCCGTCCTCCTCGCCACGGCTCAGGGCCGGCAGCGACCCCCAGAACACGGACAGCTTGCGGTGCAAGGGACTCCGCTCGCGAAGCCGCTCACCGAGGGTGTCGAACGTGGCCGGGTCGTCGTCGTGGCGCTCGGTCAGGACGACGGCGAGGTCGATGTCGCTCACGGCGGCCGAGTAACCGCCGTAGGAGAGACTGCCCAGCAGGTAGGTCGCGACCAGGCGTTCGCCGAAGGCTTCCTGGTACGCACGCACGGCTTCGCCGGCGACGGTACGGGCCGCGGCGGCGGGGTCGGTGATCGTCATGCCGCGACGGTAGCGCGCTTGGCGCACTCGGCGATGCGGTTCGAGACGACCCCGATCACCTGCCAGGCCCGGTCCAGCACGGTGACGAGCGAGTCGACCGTCCAGTCGTCGCGCTGCCGCAGCACTTCGTAGCCCATTTCGAGGTGTTCGACGTCGGCCTCGTCGTGCAGCTCGAAGTACTCGTCCTCGGGAAACGCTTTCGTGCCGGCCTGGCTGAACACGAGGCTCCCGGCTTCGAGGGCGAGGTGGGCGAGCACGGCGCGCTGGACACCGGGCAGCACCGCGAACTGGTCGACGAACCACGACGCGCCCGCCTCGATCACCGGGTCCCAGACCAGCTCCCGGTCCTCCGCGCGGCTGCGGGCCAGGATCCGGTCGTGGCCGATCTCCTCTTCCTGGTGCTCCAGCGCGAGCGCCCGCAGCTTCGGGTCGGACTCGTAGGTGACGCGCGCGCTGATCATCCGCTGGAAGGCGTTCGACCACGGCTGCAGGTAGGTGAGCACGGCCCTCTTGGTCTCGGCCGACGTGGCCTCGTCGGTCAGCAGCCGGATCAGCTCCGACTCTTCGTACTCGCGTTGCCGTTCCTCGTTGTAGGCGGCGACGCGCTCGACGTCCTGCTGGGACATGGCCGGCTCCTTCCGGTGGTGCTGCGGCAGATCGTCTTTCCGGTGCCCCTACGCGGGATCGACCGACGCGAGCGCCTGGTCGAAAACGGGGAACCGGAAGTACGTGGTGACGTCGCCGCGGCGGCCGGCGGCGCGGTGGCTGACCAGCTCGAGCAGACCCCGGCTTTCGGTCAGCGGCCCCGGGGCCAGCGCGGCGACGAGGGCGCGGAACCGGCCGGGGTCGACGCCTTCGCCGCCCAGCAGCGCGGCGGTGCGGTCCACGGCCTCGGCGTCACCGGAGGCCAGCGCGGGGAGCCGGAGGTACGTCGTGGACTCGGCGGCCCGGTCCAGTCCGGACCGGAACGCCAGGCAGCTCAAGGCGGCTTCCCCGGCGCCTTCCCGGTCACCGGTCAGCACCCGGTAGGCGGCCGCGGCGCTTTCGGCGTCGTGCTGCCGCGCGACGGCGGCGATGCGGTTCAGCTCGGTGAGGTCGGCGCCGTGGTTGCGGTAGTAGATCTTCACCCTGGCGTCGGCGTCTTCGGCCACGTCCACGGCGAAGAACTCGATCTCCCGCTCGCCGTCGGCGCTCTCGACGCGCCGGCGCGCGTCGTCCCACGCGGGGGTCAGGCCGAGCCGGTCCATGGCTTCGCCCACCGCCGCGTAGCGGTGGGGCAGCGGCCACTCGTACAGGCCGAAGTAGGACTTGTGGACGATCCGCGCCGGCGGCCGCCAGGCGACCGAGTGCCACAGCGGCGCCGTCGACGGCCGGCCGGCGCGCGTGGTGAACAGCTCGTGGATCCGGCCCCAGTAGCGGGTTTCCCCGGTGTCCACCGCGGGATCCGGGTCCTCTTCGCCGAGGGTGTCGAACAGCAGGCGCAGCTCCGGGTGGCCCCCGGACCAGTTCACCGACATCTCGGCCGGGAACCCGTCGCCGGCCACGTAGGACGGCTGGGCCGGTTTGCTCCCGATCGGATCGCCGCTCCACGAAGGGAGCAAACCGCGCAGCAGCCGGGTGGTCCGCACGGCTTGGTCGACCGGGATCTCCAGCGCTTCGCACGCCGTCGCCCACAGCCCGCCCAGGAAATCACCGAACAGCCGGCCCCGTGCTGGATAGTTTTCCCTTATATATTCGGGAAACCACGGCAATCGACTGGTCACGTCCGGATGCTATCAGTTTGGTGCATTCGCAACTAAAAAGCTGTACCCAGGTGGTCCAACCAATTGCGCCATGTGGGTCTGTCGGCGTTCGCCCTGGCCACGCAGGGGTACGTGGCTGTCCCAGCAGGACAAAACAAGACATCAGACCGTTGCGGGTACCACGGTCATCGCGTGCTTGACCAGACGAATCAGGGCCAGTTTGCCGGAATCCCGGTCGCGTGCGTCACACATGACGATCGGCACACGGTCGGGAATGACCAACGCTTCCCGGATTTCGTCCGGCGTGTACCGCGGGGCGTTGTCGAAGCAGTTCACCGCCACGACGAACGGGATCTTGCGGCGTTCGAAGAAATCGATGGCCGCGAAGCTGGTCTCCAGGCGCCGGGTGTCGATGAGCACGATGGTGCCGATCGCGCCGCGCGCCAGGTCGTCCCACATGAACCAGAAGCGTGCCTGGCCCGGGGTGCCGAACAGGTAGAGCACGTGGCGCGGCGAGATGGTGATCCGCCCGAAGTCGAGCGCGACGGTCGTGGTGGTCTTGCGCTCCACGCCGGACAGATCGTCGACGCCGGCACTGGCCTCGGTCAGCACCTCTTCGGTCGTCAGCGGCGGGATCTCGCTGACCGAGCCGACCATGGTCGTCTTCCCCGCGCCGAACCCGCCGGCGATGATGATCTTGACCGGGGTGGGGACCATGTCCACCCCGGAGCCGTCAGTACCTGATGAGGCCATCGAGAACCGCCTGGAGAGTTTCGAGGTCCGGCGCCTGCGCCGGATTGTGGGTGGGGGAGCGCGTGATCACGAGGCCGCGTTCGATCAGGTCGCCGCACAGCACCCGGACGACCCCGAGCGGGATCTTCACGTAGACCGCGATCTCCGCGATGGACACCGGGTTGCGGCACAGCTGCACGATCGCCAGGTGCTCCGGGCCCAGCCCCAGCGGCTCCTGCTCGGAACGCAGGGTCATCACCTGGGTCGAGAGGTCGAGCCGGGCGTGCTCGCCCGGCGTCCGGCCGCTGGTGATCGTGTAGGGCCGCACGAGCGGCCCCGCGGCCTCGTCGTACCAGCCGTCGTCCCCGCTCACGTGGCCTCCCGTAGTACGCGTGCCGCGTCGCGCGGCGCGGACGCCAGGTAGTCCCCGACGCGCTTGACCAACCGGTTCATCTCGTAGGCGATCATCTCGACGTCCACGCTGTCCGCCGCCAGCACGGCGAGGCAGGCACCCTGCCCGGCCGCGGAGACGAACAGGTAGCCGCGCTCCATCTCGATCATGTTCTGCAGTACCGGGCCGCGGTTGAACTGCTTGCTCACCCCCTTGGCCAGGCTGACCAGGCTGGAGGCGATGGCGGACAGCTGGTCCGAGTCGTCCTTGCTCATGCCGGCCGACTTGCCGATCAGCAGCCCGTCGGCGGACAGCACGATGGCGTTCTGCGCGCCGACGACGCGGCTCACGACGTCGTCGAGCAGCCAGTTGAGATCGGGTTTCGCGTTCCCGTACTCGTTCATGCTCCAGAGACCTTGACTTTCCTGTGGTGACGACTTTCCTATGTGGACGTTCGGGTGCGTGACGCGGCTTACGAGTCTTCGGCGCCGTCGCGGCCTCGCCGGGTGCCCTTGTGGAAGGCCGCGAGCGTGCGCGCGGTGCCTTCACCCGGGGCCACGTCGGGCACGGCGTCGTCCTCCGGCTCGTTCTCCAGCTGGGCGACGAGGTTCTGCTGCGGCTCGCGCCGCGGCAGGCGCGGCCGGTCGTCGAGCCGCTCCTGCGGCGGCTCCGCCGGGCGGGCGGCGAGCCGCTCCTCCAGCGCCGCCGGCGGGGCGGGCGGCGGGTCGAGCGGGGCCCGCACCGGGTACGGCCTCGGCTTGACGTCCCGCTTCATCGGGATCTGACCGGTGAACGAGCTGGGCGGGTCCATCGAGCGGCGGGCGCTTTCCGGTGCCGGGGCCGGAGCCTGTGCCACGGGGGCGCCCACCGGCGCGAGGACCGCGGTGTCTTCGGCCCGGACGAACTCGGCCCCGTCCGGGCCGGCCGGCTGGTCGGTCGCCAGGTGCGCGGTCGGGACGAGCACGGTGGCCCGCAGGCCGCCGTAGCGCGACGGGTCGAAGGTGACGGTCATCCCGAGCTTGGACGCCAGCCGCGCGACCACGAACAGGCCGAGGCTCGAGTCGGCCCGCAGCGCCATCGCGTCGAACTCGGGCGCCTCGGCCATCATCTCGTTGGCCCACTGCCGGACGCCCTCCTTCATGCCGAGGCCCTGGTCCGACACGTCGACCACGACACCGCGGGCGACCACGCGGCTGGTCACCTCGACCGGCGAGCCGGGCGGGGAGAACGTGGTCGCGTTGTCGACGAGCTCGGCGATCAGGTGGATCGTGTCGGCCACCGCGGCGCCGGCGATCGCCACGTCGGCGACCTGCTCGACCTGGACCCGCGGGTACTGCTCGGTTTCCGAGACCGCCGCGCGCAGGACCTCCATCAGCGCCACCGGCTTGCGCCAGCGGCGGCCCGGCTGCTTGCCGCCCAGGATGATCAGGTTCTCCGTGGTGCGCCGCGCCCGGGCGGCGAGGTGGTCGAGCTGGAACAGCGACGCCAGCTGCGTCGAGTTCTCCTCCCGGGCCTCCATCTCGTCCAGGATCTGCAGCTGCTGGTGGACCAGGACCTGGTTGCGGTGGGCGATGCCGAGGAACACGTTGTGCACGCCGCTGCGCGCCTTCGCCTCGCTTGCGGCGGCGTTGACGGCGGTCAGCTGGGCGGTGTTGAACGCCTCGGCCACCTGCCCGATCTCGTCCCGGCCGTGGTCGAGCTGCGGGAGTTCTTCGTTGAGGTCGACGGATTCGCCGTTCTTGAGCCGGTCCACGATGTTGGGCAGCCGGTTGCGGGCGAGGTCGAGGGAGTCGTTGCGCAGCCGCGCGAGACGCGTCATCAGGGCGCGGTCGACGAGCGAGCGGGACACCCGGATCGCGACGATGATCGCCGCGAGCGAGGCGAGCAGGGCCACCACACTGCCGATGATCGCGTTGCGCAGCTGGGCGTCACCGGAGTCGATGGCCGCCGCGGAGACCTTGTCGGCCTGGTCGATCGCCATGTCGTTGAGGGCCTGGGCGACCTTGCTCGTGGCGCTCTGCCAGTCGGCGCTGCCGACCGGCGGGCCGTCCCGGTCGCTGCCGGACCACGGGCCGTGCTTGACGATCGCGTCTTCGGCGCCGGCCAGCTGCCGCCACGCCGTGCCGGTGGTCAGCGCCTCGTACTTGGCGCGGACCGCGGGGTCGAGGAACGGCGCGATCTGCGTCAGCTGCGTCTTGTAGAACCCGGACAGCTGGGTGAACTGGACGAAGTCGTCGGGGGCGAACGTCCCGGACGCGAGCGCCGTCGAGACGAGCGAAGTCTCGCGCGACATCATGTCCCCGGCGCGGAAGACCGACGTCGCGGTGATGCCGCCGTAGGCGGCCGCGGCGTCCGGCACCACGCGCGCCTGGGTGTCGAACAGGTTCGACGCCGTGTCCAGCACGCCGTTGTAGTACGTGTTGACCTGGGCGCGGTCGATGCTGCGGAAGCCGATCTGCGAGCGCAGCACCGGAAGCTGGTCGAACTGGTTCTTGAGCGCGTTGACCTTCGTCGCGATCTCGTCGGGCGCGTTGGAGATCGTCGCGGCGAAGGCGTTCTGCAGCACGGAGAGCTTCTGGTCGGTGGCCTTCTGCTGCGTCTGCAGCCGGGTCTGCCCCAGCCCCGGGTCGTCCAGGTACTGCAGGGCGACCTGGCGCTCCTGCTGGAAGGCGGCCAGCGCGGTGGCGGCGGGGATCGACACCTCGCGCACGGAGGCCGCGACCAGCCGGACGTAGAGGCCGTTGACGAAGAAGTACGAAGACAGCGCCGTCCACAGCACGAGGAGCGTCACACTCGGAATGAGGACGGTCCGGGTGAGCCTTTTGCGGATCGACTTGTCGTACGGCTTGTCGGCCTCGTCTTTGTCGTCTTTGGTACGCACGGGGGTTCACGAACTCCTGAGTGACGGTCGGCGATAAGGGGGGACCCGGTCGAGGAAGCAGACACGACGATGGGACACAGTGGCCGCCGTCACTCGTCTTCGCCTCACCCTCCGTGTTGCCGCAGTATCGATCAGGGTCCGTTTTTTACCACGAACCACTGACGCGCGGCGGAGCTGACCCGGCCCGCGGACGCCTGTCCGGCGTCGCGCGAACACCGTTTACCGTTCGCGCCGGGGCCGCTACCGCCATTTGCGCGGGTCTCGGCGCCGGGCGGCAATTCGCAGTACTCGAGACTAGGCCGAACGGGTGAAACTGAATTGATCGGGAGTGATCGTCCCGGTAGCGGGACGAAGGGGCAGTGCGGGTGCCCCGGTGGGCGCTACCGCCGTTCGGGTTCTTCGACGATTTCACCGGATCCGGCGGCCGCCCAGGCGCTGAGCCGCCGGGCGAGGCCGCGAACTTGATCACGCAGCGCGTCCGGCGTCTCGATCGTGAACGGCCGGTCCAGGGACGCGAGCAGCGACGGGACCCAGTCCAGCCGCTCGGCCCGCAGCCGGACCCGCACCCAGTCGTCGTCGCCCGGGATCGCCGCCACGGTCGCGATCCCGGCCGGGAGCCGCGGCCGGACCTGCTCGGCGCTCGCCCGCACCCGCACCGAAACCTCGTGCGGCCGCGGCACTTCCGCGAGCCCGGCCAGGACCCGCTCGCCGGGCTCGAACCCGTCGGGCACCGTGAAGGAGCCGGCCGCTGGCGTCGCGGACGCGATCCGGTCCAGCCGGAACGTGCGCACCTCGCCGCTGGCCGAGTCTTCGCCGGTGACGTACCAGCGCCCCGAGTGGGCGACGATCCCGTACGGGTGCACGGTGCGCTCGCTGCGCCGCCCGTCCCACGCGGTGTAGGCGACGGCGACGGGCCGCCGGTCCCGCGCCGCTTCGGCGAGCGTCAGCAGCACGGTCGTCTCGGGGCTGGTGGCCGCTCGCGCGGGAGTGGTGAAGTCGAGGGTCTCGAGCAGCGCGTCCAGCTTGCGGCCGAGCGACTCGGGCAGGACGCGGCGCACCTTCGCGGTAGCGCTTTCCCGCGCGACGGCGGAGGTGGTGGCCAGCCCGGCCCGGTGCCCGGCGACCAGGCCGAGGAGCACGGCGAGCGCCTCGTCGTCGGTGAGCATCAGGGGCGGCATTCGGAACCCGGGCGCGAGCCGGTAACCGCCGTAGCGGCCGCGGACGGTGCGGACCGGGACGTCGAGGTCGATCAGGTGGGCGGCGTACCGGCGGACGGTGCGCTCGTCCACCCCGAGCCGCCCGGCGAGCTCGGCGACGGAGCGGGTGCCGCCGCCCTGCAGGATCTCCAACAGGGCGAGCACCCGGGCGGTCGGTCGCGTCACGTTCCTGAGTCTGACACGCATACCGGGCGGATCCCGCCCGGTATCCGGGCTGGGCCCGGTCCCGCTTGCGGACCTGTGCTCCCAGCGCCGGCTCACCCGCCGGACGGGCTGCGGCCGCGGCCTTGACCACCCAGGACCCCCACGCCCGACAAGTCCGTGAATGTCGCATTGAGGGACTCTAAGTCCCTCAATGCGACATTCACGGCTTTACCCAGGTCCCTGGGAGCCGCGACCAGGTCCCGGACCCAAGTGATTGACAAAAGGTCGCCTCTTGTCAACTGAGCTGTACATCCTCTATCGTTTTGTAAACCCAGCCAACGGAGGAGGGTGTGATGAGCGAAGTGACCGGGACGGTGCCCGCCGGGTCGACCGAGGTGTGGCGCGATCGCAAGCGGTACCTGTGGCTGATCGGGCTGGTGGTGCCGTCGCTCGCGTTCCTCGCCATCGGGCTGCACGCCGCCACCGGCTGGGGGGTCTGGTTCTGGATCGGGCCGATCGTGATCCTCGTGGTCGTGCCGCTCATCGACCTGGCCGCCGGGCTGGATCGCAGCAACCCGCCCGACGACGTGCTCGAACGGCTCGAGAAGGACCGGTACTACCGCTGGATCACCTTCGCCTTCCTGCCGATCCAGTACGTCGGTTTCGTCGCCGCGTTCTGGCTCGTCGCCCGCGGTGAGCTGTCCGTTGTGGACAAGATCGGCCTGGCGATCTCGATCGGCTGCATCGGCGGGATCGGCATCAACACCGCGCACGAGCTGGGCCACAAGAAGGAGAGCCACGAGCGCTGGCTGTCGAAGATCGCGCTGGCGCAGAGCTTCTACGGCCACTTCTACATCGAGCACAACCGCGGCCACCACGTCCGGGTCGCGACGCCGGAGGACCCGGCCAGCAGCCGCGTCGGCGAGAGCTTCTACCGCTTCTGGCCACGCACCGTCTTCGGCTCGCTGAAGTCCGCGTGGCGGCTGGAGCGCAAGCGCTACGCCCGGCGTGACAGGCACCCGTTCCGCCTCGGCAACGACGTCCTCAACGCGTGGCTGATGTCGGCCGTGCTGTGGGCCGCGATGGTCGCCTGGCTGGGCGTCGGCATCCTGCCGTACCTGGTGATCCAGGCCGTGGTCGGCTTTTCGCTGCTCGAGGTCGTCAACTACATGGAGCACTACGGCATGCTGCGCCAGCGCGTCGGCGCGCCCGACCGCCGCCGGTACGAGCGCGTGGATCCCAGCCACAGCTGGAACTCCAACAACATCGCCACCAACGTCCTGCTCTACCACCTGCAGCGCCACAGCGACCACCACGCCAACCCGACCCGGCGCTACCAGACGCTGCGCGACTTCGCGGAGTCGCCGGTCCTGCCCACCGGGTACGCCGGGATGATCGTGCTCGCGCTCGTCCCGCCCGTGTGGCGCCGGGTGATGGACCCGCGCGTGCTCGCCCACTTCGACGGCGACCTCTCCCGCGCGAACCTGCAACCGTCCAAACGCGACAAGCTCCTCGCGCGGTACGGCACCCGCGTCACCGCGGGGCACCAGCTCCAGGACACCCACGGCGACGCCACCGAAGGTGGCATGTGCCCAGGCTGCGGGTACGTCTACGACGAGAAGCTCGGCGACCCGCGCGAGGGCTTCCCGGCGGGGACATCGTGGTCGGCGATCCCGGACTCATGGTGCTGCCCCGACTGCGGCGTCCGCGAGAAGGTCGACTTCGTCGCGCCGGGACGGGTGGACGCGTGATGCGGATCGAAGCGGACCTCGGCAAGTGCGACGGCCTCGGCATGTGCGAGGCGATGGCGCCCGACTTCTTCGAGGTGGGGGACGACGGCACGGTCGTCGTCCTCGACGAGCGGCCCGGCGAGGAGCACCGCCAGGACGTCGCCGCCGCCGTGGACTCCTGCCCCGTGCTGGCCCTGAAACTGACATGACCCTCGTCGTCGTGGGCGCGTCACTGGCCGGGCTGCGCGCGGTCGAGTCCGCGCGCCGCACCGGCTACCGCGGCCGGATCGTGCTGATCGGCGCCGAGGACCACCTGCCCTATGACCGGCCGCCGCTGTCCAAGGCGTTCCTCGACGCCGGCGGCCCGGCCGAGGTGACGCCGTTCCACCCGGAAACCGTGCTGCGGGACGAACTCGACGTCGAGCTGGTGCTGGGCGCGCCCGCCGAAAGCCTCGACACGGCCGCCCGCGAGGTGACGGCCGGCGGCGCCGCGATCCGGTATGACGCCCTGGTCGTCGCCACCGGCGCGACCGCCCGCCGGCTCCCCGGGGCCAGGGCGTTGCGGACCGCCGAAGACGCCGTCGCGGTGCGCGCCGCGCTGGACGAGGGCGCGCGCACCGTCGTGATCGGCGCCGGGTTCATCGGCAGCGAAGTCGCTTCGGCGGCCCGCAAGCGCGGCCTGCCGGTGACGATCGTGGAAGCCCAGGCGGTCCCGCTCGTCCGCGCGGTCGGCGCGGAGGCCGGGGCGGCGCTGGCCGGGCTGCACCACACGGCGGGCACCGACCTGCGGCTCGCCACCGAGGTCGTCGAGGTAGGGGACGGCGTCCGGCTGGCCACCGGCGAAGTCCTGCCCGCGGACCTGGTCGTCGCCGGCATCGGCGCCGTCCCGGCCACCGGCTGGCTCGAGGGCAGCGGCCTGACGCTGCACGAGCGTGACCGCGGCGTGGTCTGCGACGCGACGCTCGCCGCGGGACCACCCGGCGTCTACGCGGCCGGCGACGTCGCGCACGTGGCGAACCCCCTGTTCGACGGCGAGCCGATGCGGCTGGAGCACTGGACGAACGCGGCTGAGCAGGGTGCGGCCGCCGCTCGCCACGCGCTCGACCCGGCGTCGGCGCGCGCCTTGCAGCCGGTGCCGTACTTCTGGTCCGACTGGTACGGCCACCGCATCCAGTTCGTCGGGACGCCGCACGCGGACGAGGTGCTCGTCCAGGGGGACACCACGCTCTACCGGCGGGCCGACCGGATCGTCGGCGCGCTGACCGTCGACCGGCCGCGCGAGATCATGAAGCACCGCAGGCGGATCGCGGCGCGCGCCCCGTGGTCCGAGGCCCTGACGGCCACCGCCTAGGATGCGCACCATGAGCGGGGCGGTTCCGGCGCAGGTCGAAGGTGGTCAGCACCGGCGGCCGATCATCACCGCGGCGATCGAGCTGACCGCGAAGTCCGGCTGGTCGGCGGTCACCATGGCCCGGCTGGCCGAGCTGGTCGGCGTCAGCCGCCAGACCGTCTACAACGAGATCGGCTCCAAGGCGGCCCTGGCCGAGGCCATGGTCGCCCACGAGCTCGACCGGTTCCTCTCGGTCGTCTCGGCGGCCTTCGAGCGCCACCCGGACGACCTCGTCGAGGCGATGTACGACGCCGTTCGCGCCGTCCTGGAGCTGGCCGACGACAACATCCTGCTGCGTGCGATCGCGACGGCCACCCACGGCACGGACACCGAGCTGCTGCCGCTGCTGACCACCCGGGCGAGCCTGCTGCTCACCGGCGCGAAGACCATGCTGACCACCCGCGTGGTGTCCTACCGCCCGGAGCTGACGTCCGAGCAGGTCACGGTCGTGATCGACGTCGTCGTGCGCACGGTGCTCAGCCACGTGATGCAGCCGTCGGACACCCCGGCCCGCACCGCGGACGCCCTGGCCTGGGTGGCCGCGCGGGTCCTCGGCGTCGAGACGCACCCGCGCCTGCGCCACGCCTGACATTCGGCCCTAGGGCCGCGGGATGTTGCGCAGGTTGCTGCGCGCCAGCTCCAGCATCCGGCCCACCCCGCCCTGCAGCACCGTGCGGGTCGAGGCCAGCGCGAACCCCCGCACCTGCTCACCCGTGATGTGCGGCGGCAGCGAAAGCGCGTTGGGATCGGTCCTGGCGTCCACGAGGAACGGGCCCGGCGACGCCAGCGCCCGCTCCAGCGCCGGGCGGACGTCGGCCGGGTCGTCCACCGCCACCGACTCCAGGCCGCACGCCGCCGCGATCGCCGCGTAGTCCGCCATGCCGTGGTCGGTCTCGTAGAACGGATAGCCCGCCACCATCATCTCGAGCCGGATCATGCCGAGCGAGCCGTTGTTGAACACGACCACCTTGAGCGGCAGGTGCTGCTCGCGGACCGTCAGCAGCTCGCCCAGCAGCATCGACAGCCCGCCGTCGCCGGACAGCGAGACCACCTGGCGGCCCGGCGCCGCGGTCTGGGCGCCGATCGCCATCGGCAGCGCGTTGGCCATCGAGCCGTGCCGGAACGACCCGAGCACCCGGCGGCCCGGTCCCGGCGTGAGGTACCGGGCGGCCCACACGTTGCCCATGCCGGTGTCGACGGTGAAGATCGTGTCGTCGCCCGCGACGTCGTCGAGCTGCGCGGCGAGGTACTCCGGGTGGATCGGCCGCAGCTTCGCGATGTCTTTGGTGTAGGCGGAGACGACGTTCTCGAGTGCCTTCGCGTGCCGCCGCAGCATCTTGTCCAGGAACCCGCGGTCGGTCTTGGGTTCCAGCAGCGGCAGCACCGCGCGCAGCGTCGCCCCGACGTCGCCGGTGACCCCCAGCTCCAGCGGCGTGCGCCGGCCCAGCCGCGCGGCGTCGCGGTCGATCTGCACCGTGCGGCGGCCCGGCAGGAAGCTGTCGTAGGGGAAGTCCGTGCCCAGCAACAGGAGCAGGTCGGCCTCCTGCGTCGCCTCGTAGCAGGCGCCGTAGCCGAGCAGCCCGCTCATGCCGACGTCGTAGGGGTTGTCGTACTGGATCCACTCCTTGCCGCCGAGCGAGTGCCCCATCGGCGCGTTGACCTTTTCGGCCAGCGCCAGCACCTCCGCCCGCGCGTCCCGGACCCCGGCGCCGGCGAACAGCGCGACGCTCCCGGCCCGGTTGATCAGGTCGGCGAGCTCGCGGACGTCGTCGGCGGCCGGCTCCTCGACCGGCGTGCGGTAGGCGAGCGGGCTCGTCCCGGTTTCGTGCGCGATCGGCCGGGCGCCGATGTCGCCGGGGATGACCAGCACGGACACACCGTGCTTGCCGACCGCCGTCTGCATGGCGATCCGCAGCAGCCGCGGCATCTGCGCGGCGCCGTTGACCATCTCGGTGAAGTGGCTGCAGTCGTCGAACACCCGCTCCGGGTGGGTCTCCTGGAAGTAGCCGGTGCCGATCTGGTTCGACGGGATGTGCGACGCGAGCGCCAGCACCGGCGCGGCGCTCCGGTGGGCGTCGTAGAGGCCCTGGATGAGGTGGGTGTTGCCGGGCCCGCAGCTGCCGGCGCAGACCGCCAGCCGGCCGGTGACCTGGGCCTCGGCGGACGCCGCGAAGGCCGCGCCCTCTTCGTTGTGGGTGTGCACCCAGTCGAAGTCCGGGTGCCGGCGGACGGCGTCCGCGATCGGGTTGAGACTGTCGCCGACGAGGCCGTAGATCCGGCGCACACCCGCCGCGTGGAGCACTTCGACGAGCTGTTCCGCCACAGTGGTGGCCATCGGGAGTTCCCTTCGCGCGGCGGTCCGTCCTCAATCGACAGTATTACCGCAGCCCGTGGTTGTCCGCCCAGGCCGAGATCTCGGTAGCGATCTCCTTCGGGCGATCTTCCTGGGCGTGGTGCCCGGCTTCGCCGCACGCGACGACGTGCAGCGCCGCGATGTTCTCCGTGCACCACTTCGCCATCGCCTCGCCGATGAGCAGGGTCGGCGAGCCTGCGAACGTCAGCAGCAGCTTCGGGACGTCCTCGCTGGACGCCAGCCACGCGTCGTAGGCCTCGATGCGCGTGACGAGCCCGGCCGGGTCGCCGCCGAGCGGCAGCTGCCGGGCCCAGGCGAGGATCGGGCGGCGGCTTTCGGGCGTCGGGAACGGCGCCAGGTAGGGCTCGAGGTCGGCGACCGGCGTGCGCACGCCGCCGGTGAAGGCCTGCCGGACGAACAGGTTCTGCGCCAGCACCATTTCCTCGCCGACACCCGGCGTGCGGATCTTCCGGGACCGTTCCGCCGCCTGCGGTGAGAGGTCTTCCCAGGCCATGGGCCTGATGATGGTTTCGAAGAACGCCAGCCCCCGGACCCGGCCCGGGTGGCGGGCGGCGAAGTCGAAAGCGAGCGCGCCGCCCCAGTCGTGGCCGACGAGGACGACGTCCTCCAGGCCGAGCGCGTCGAACCAGGCGTCGAGGTAGCGGGCGTGGTCGGCGAAGGCGTACGGGACGTCGGGCTTGCCCGAGCGGCCCATGCCGATCAGGTCGGGGGCCAGCAGCCGCCCGGCACCGACGTGCGGGAGGACGTTCCGCCAGCCGTACGACGAGCCGGGGTTGCCGTGCAGGAACACGATCGGGGAGCCGCTACCGGACTCTTCGTGGTGGATGACCGAATCGAGGACGGGGGTTTCGGGCATGGCCGTTCCTTCAGGAGGGATCCAACGGGGTGTCGAGCAGGAGGGTGAGCTCGCGGACCAGCACGTCGGTGCGCTCGCCCTCGCGGCCGCCGAGCGGGGCCAGCAGCCGGTCGAGCAGGGCGCTCACCGTGCTGATCGCCGGGCGCACGATCTCGCGGCCGTGGCCGGTGAGCGTCAGCCGGACGGTCCGGGAGTCGGCCGGGTCGCGGGTGCGCTCGATGAGCCCGTCGGCGTCGAGCGAGCGGGCCAGCTTGGAGACGTACAGCGCCTCGAGCCCGGTCTGGTCGGCGAGCTCGCGCTGGCTCGGCTGCTGTCCCGTGCGGTCAAGGCCGTAGAGGGAAGCCAGCAGCACGTATTGGGCGTGCGTCAGCCCCAGCGGCGCCAGCGCGCGGTCGACGGCCACCCGCCACTTCATGGACAGCCGCCAGACGAGGTAGCCCGGCGTCGGCCCGTTCGATTCCCTGCTCATGGCCGATACAATACATGGCTACTAAGTACATGGCTACTGTTTCTGGCCGGACTCTGCCGCGGTCAGGCCAGCTCGCGGATCCGGGCCATCGCGTCCCGGACCTCGGTGAAGCCGGTGGTCAGCGGGCTGAGCCCGAGCCGGATGCCGTCGGGGCGGCGGAAGTCGACGATCACGCCGTGCTCGATGAGCCGCGCCGACAGCCGTTCGGCGTCCGGGTGCCGCAGGGTGACGTGCCCGCCGCGGCGGTCGTCTTCGCGGGGCGAGGCGACCGTGAAACCGAGCGGGACGAGCCACGCGTCGGCGAGGTCGAGCACCCACCGGCCGAGCGCGACGGCCTTGGCGCGCACGCGCGTGATCCCCGCTTCGGCCAGCAGCGCGACGCCTTCCTGGACGCCCACCATGCCGAGCACCGGCGGCGTGCCGGACAGGGCGCGGCGGATTCCCGCCGCGGGCTCGTAGCGCGCCGCCATGCCGAACGTGTCGGCCGCGCCCATCCAGCCGGTGATCGGCTGGCCGAAGGCGTCCTGGTGCCGGGCGGCGACGTAGAGGAACGCGGGTGCGCCGGGGCCGGCGTTGAGGAACTTGTACGTGCAGCCGACCGCGAAGTCGGCCTCGGCGGCGTCCAGCTCCACCGGGACGGACCCCACGCTGTGGCAGAGGTCCCAGACGGCGAGCGCGCCGCGCTCGTGCACCAGCCGCGTGATCCCGGCCAGGTCGGCGATCGCGGCGGACCGGTAGTCCACATGGGACAGCACGACCGCCGCGGTGCGCTCGCCGACGACGGCCGCGACTTCTTCGGCCCCGAAGCCGTCCCACGGGTCGGCGTCGATCCACCGCACGGTCAGGCCCAGCTCGGCGGCGACGCTTTCGACCAGGAACCGGTCGGTGGGGAAGTTCGCGGTGTCCGTGACGATTTCGTCGCGCCCCGGCCGCAGCGCGACGGCGGCCCGGATCGTCTTGTAGAGGCAGACCGACGTCGAATCGGCGACGATCGCCTGGCCCGGCGCGGCCCCGAGCGCGACCCGGCCCAGCCGGTCGCCGATCTGCTCGGGCAGCGTGAGCCAGTGCTCGTCCCACGACCGGATCAGCCGCGAACCCCACTCCTGGGTGACGACCTCCTGCAGCCGTTCCGCGGTGGCGAGCAGGGGGCGGCCGAGGGAGTTCCCGTCGAGGTAGGCGACGACGCCGGGGTCGGCGATCGGCACGAACCGCGCCCGGAACGGGGCCAGCTCGTCGTCGGCGTCGAGCTGCGCGGCCCGCTGCGCCGACGTGTCCGCCGCGCTCAGTTGGCCTGCTCCTTGAGGTTTTCCTTGACCCGCGCGGTTTCCTTGCGCACGTCGGCCTGGACGGCGCGCTCGCGCACCAGCCACTCGGGGCTTTCCGTCTTCAGCGCGTCGATCTCCTCGGTGGTCAGGGCACCGGTGATGCCGCCGCGCGCGAGGCCGCCGATGGAGACGCCCAGCCGGGCCGCGACCACCTGACGCGGGTGCGGCCCGGTGCGGCGCAGCTCGCGCAGCCACTCCGGCGGGTCGGTCTGCAGCGCGTTCAGCTCGTCGCGCGACACGACGCCGTCCTGGAACTCCGGGGGCGTGGCTTCGAGGTACACACCCAGCTTCTTCGCCGCGGTCGCGGGCTTCATCGTCTGGGTGGTCTTGTGCGACGTCATGCCGACCAGGGTAGCCAGCGCCCGCCCGGTAACCTGACCCGGTGACCGGCCCGGACGTCCCCGATACCTTCCGGCTCGCGTACGTCCCGGGAGCGACGCCCGCCAAGTGGGTGCGGACCTGGGCCGAGCGGGTCCCGGAAGTGCCGCTGCAGCTGGTGCCCGTGGCCGCCGCGGACGCCACCGCCCTCGTGCGCGAGCGCGGCGCCGACGCGGCGCTGCTGCGCTCGCCGATCGACCGCGACGGCCTGCACGCGATCCCGCTCTACACCGAGACGACGGTCGTCGTCGTCCCCAAGGACCACATGGTCGCCGCGGCCGACGAAGTGGCCGTCGCGGACCTGGCGGACGACGTCGTGCTGAATCCGCTCGATGACACGATCGAGTGGGAAACGCTCCCGGGACGCCCGGCTCTGGAGCGTCCGGCCACGACGGCGGACGCGATCGAACTGGTGGCCGCGGGCGTCGGCGTGCTGGTCGTCCCGCAGTCGCTCGCCCGGCTGCACCACCGCCGCGACCTCACCTACCGGCCGGTGACGGACGCGCCGCATTCGAGCGTCGCGCTGTCGTGGCTGGAGGACGAGACGACGGACCTGATGGAGGAGTTCATCGGCATCGTCCGCGGCCGCACGGTGAACAGCACCCGCGGGCGCCGGGAGCCGGCGCCGGCTCCCGCCGAGCGGAAGTCCCCGGCCCGCAAGGCCGCCGGGGGGAAGTCCGCGAAACCCGGCGCCGGGCGCCGCGGTGGCGCGGTGGCGAAGCGCGGGAAGCCGCGGCGCCGGTCCTGAGCGGTCAGTCCGTCGCGCAGACGCAGTTGCCGTCCGCGCGGTGCGGGAGGTCGGGGTCGTCGAACCAGTGGCCGTCCTCGCCGAGGTAGCGGAACTGGAGCACGGTGCCCGGCACCACCTCGACCGACGTCGAGCGGCGGCCGTTCGACCGCGGCTGCAGGTGGTGGCGGCCGGGGGTCCAGTCGTTGAACGAACCCACGACGCTCACGCGCCCCGGCGGGGCGTCGACGGGCAGGCTGAAGGTGACGCGCCGGGCTCCGGCGCGGCTCTTGCTGATCTTGATCACTCGGCGGTGGCCCTTTCACGGGACGGTCGGGAGGGCGTGCTCGACGCTGAGCGCGCCCATGATCGCACACCTGTGACGATTCGGTCACGAAGAGTGCTCAAAAGGGGGACACCGCCGCTCAACGGTGCGCCACCGACCGGGTGGACCTGCCGTCATCCATGATCATCTTGCTGTTTTTCGAGGCTTCCGGTGCAAAACTGGCTGCCGTGACCATCACCGTTGATCGTCTCGTCCAGGACCCGTGTGCCTGGCTCAGCGCCGCGACCCACGAGCTCGCCGACGCGCCACCGGCCGACACTCGAGCGGTGCTCCTGACGGTGTGGGACGGGCTGGCCGCCGCGCGGCTGGCCGGCCTGCACGCCGCCACGGCGTCGCCCGGCTGGCAGGCGCGGCAGCGCTGCGCCGAAGCCGTCGAGTTCGACCTCGCCGTGCAGCTGGCCAGGGACTGCACCGTCGCGCCCGGCCTGGCCGTCCCGGCCCGGCTGCCCGGGGCCGCGGTCGACTGGACGTGCGACCGGGCCGACGCCGCCGTCGCCGTGATCATCCGCTTCTGCCGCACGGCCGAGCGCGTCCTGCGCCGGGCCGGCGAGCTGCGGCCGGTGTGGGAGGACAGCCTCCTCGGCCCGGTCGCCCTGACCCGCTGGCTCGGCGACTGCTGGGCGGGCCGCCACACGTGCTGCCCCCTGCGGCTCCCGGCGCCCCCGCCCCCGTGGTGGCGCTGAGCGTGTCCGTCAGGTGAAGGCGGGGCCGGCGGAGAGGAGCATCGGGTGAGACCGGCCGACGCCACCCGTTCGTCCCTGCGAGATCTGCTGGTGGCCGAACTGTCCGCCGCCGCCGCCCGAGCCCAGCACGCAGGCTGCCCACCGGAAGTCCTGACGGAGCTGTTCGAAGTCCGGCTGAACTCGGCCGCCGACGCCGCTCAGGCTCCCGACCCGCTCGATGGTCCGTGAAGGCCACATTGAGGGACTCAGCGTCCCTCGATGTGGCCTTCACGGACTTGTCGCCGGGGTCAGCGGGTGAGCAGGGTCAGGACCGTCGTGACGATCCGGTCGAGGCGGGCGTCGTCGGCCAGTGCGGTGGCCAGCCAGTCGTCGCGCGGGGAACCGCTGTGCGGCAACGCTTCGAGCGCGCCCGCGCCGAACACCACCCGGACCACCGCGGTGACCGCCGTCGCCGGGTCCTGGCCGCGGGCCAGCCGCGCCTCGATCGCGCGCAGGGCCTGTTCGGCGAGGGCGGTGAGCCGGGCGTCCTCGACTTCGTACGGGCGCACCAGCTCCAGCGGCGACAGTTCGGCCGAGTTCTCGGCCGGCATCGGCGCGACCGGCGCGCGTTTGTGCCCGAGCGGGCGTTCGACGTGCGCGGCGTACCACTTCGGCCGGGTGCGCATGGCCGCCAGCACCGTCCGCACCTCGCGGTCGAGCGCGTCGCGCAGGTCGTGCGCGGCCGGCTCACCGGTGACCTCGGCGCGGCGCGCGGCCCAGCCGGCCAGTGGCCACAGCTCGCCGCCCGCGGTCGCCGGCACGCCGACCCAGAGCAGGATCTGGACGGCGAGTTCGCCGAGCCACGGGTCGTGCCCGAGGGCGTCGCCCAGCCAGCCCGGCAGCCGGGGCCGTTGCAGCGCCCCGATTTCGCCGCGGCGCTTCCGGTGCGCGTCGACGGTCGCCGGGGTGAGCCGGGTGGCCAGCCAGCCCTCCAGGTTCTCGATCGGCTCGCTCGCGCGCCGCAACGCGTGTTCCACCACGGCTTCGACGTCGTCGTGGAAGCCGTCGAGGCAGTCCGGCCGCATCCACTCGAGCCCGCGCAGGCAGTCCGGGTGCCGTCGCTGCAGTTCCAGCGGCTTGGTGAGCCGCGCGAACACCAGCGGCCACGTCAGGCTGTAGACCGCGCCGCGCAACCGGGCGAGGTCGCGGGCGGGCGCGGCCGAAGCCGAGCCGGCGAGCCGCCCGGCGCGGGCCAGCTCCCGGACCCCGGCGACGTCGGCCGGTCCGGTCGGGTACGTGGTGCCGGGCACTCGTTCCTCCCGCTGCCTCGTCCGAATGCGCTACCAGGGCAAATGGTCGGCCGGTCGGAGGAGCGGAAAAGGTCGTCGCCAGGCCGATTTCCGGGCCGACTGGCCAGCAACTGGCCACCCGGGAATCACCTGTTCGGTCCAGCGAATACGACCGATCGCGCGGAAGCCCGCGTGTCACAATCGGTTTCCGATGTCACCTGACGGCGGCCTGGGCCGCGAACTGACCGCGCTGCGGCGGGGCTGGGGGCTGGAGACCGTGGGCCTCCGCGGCCGCGTGGGCCCGCTGCTGTCCGCCTGGTGCGAGCTGCACCGCACGAAGAACGACCGCGAGGCGCGGCGCGTCCTGCGCGACGCGGTCGAGAACGCGATCAAGGACTTCCCCGAGGGCGACCAGCTGGCGGTCCGGTTCGCGCTGTGCATCGAGCCGGGCGCGCAGCACCCGCAGCTGAGCGACCGCGTCGAGATCCTGCGGGGGCGCCTGCGCGTCGCCGAGCGCACGGCCCGGCGGCGCATCGACCGCGCTTTCGCGAGGCTGGCCGCCGAGATCGAAGCGCAGACGCAGTGCGACCCGGACGAGCCGGACCCGGACAAGGGCTGGTTCGTCAAGCGGCTCAAGGCCGTCGTCCAGCTGGACAAGGCCGCGCCGACGGTGGTCGAGGAACGGCTGATCGTCGCGACCCGCGACGGCCTGAGCCGGATTTCCGCGCGGTTCACCGTGCCCCGCACCGAAGACGGCCACGACGCCGAGCGTCACGTGTCCGCCGGCGTCCAGTACGGCGTCCGGATGGGCGAGCCGATCCGCGAGGGGCAACGGCACTTCCGCTGGCTGCTCGACCTGCCCCGCCGGCTGGACAGCGGGCAGCAGCACTCGTACGCCCTGGAGTTCCAGGTCGACGACGGCCTGCCGATCCGGACGTCGTACGCGTTCGTGCCGCTGGTGACGTGCGAGTCGGTCACGGTCCGCGTCCGCTTCCACCCGGACCACCTGCCCCGCGCGGTGTGGCGGCTGGACAAGGTCCCGCAGTCGGTCCTGGCCGACCCACCCCAGCCGGGCGCGGCCCTGCCTCTGGACGGGACTTTCGAGGTGGCGCAGGACTTCGTGGCCCCACAGCTCGGCTACGCCTACGGCATCCGCTGGCTGGCCGACTAGCGCCCGCACTGGGCGATCGGCCCGTCATGGAACAAGGCGCGAACCGCGCTGTCCGGTGCACCGATCGGCGGCAACGATTTCTGCACCGTTTCGCACGGTCTCGGCCAGGTCCCGGCCGCCTCGGCGACCACGTTCCAGGTTCGCCCGGACGACGCCGAAGACACCTCGTCGGACTTCCCGTTCCCGACCACCAGCATGAGCCCGGTGACGGAATCCGCCGTGAAACCCTTGCCCGGCAACGACTTCAGGTCACCGGGGCCGTGGCGACGGCTTGTCCCGCAGTTCCTCGGCGAAGATGGCGTCGACGCGCGAGCCGGCGCGCAGCAGGACCCGGGCCGCCGCGCGGAGGCCGTAGCCCAGGGCGAACAGGAGCAGCAGACCCAGGCCGATGGCCGCGGAGTTCGCCACGAGCGCCTCCCGGTACTGGTGCGCGAGGTAGCCGAGGCCGGCTCCGGCGATCAGGGCGTCGAGCAGGGCCAGCTGAATCGCCCGGGACGGCACGGCTTGGAGTGCAGTGGCCATCGGTCACCCTCCCGCCGGGGACGTTCAGCGGCAACGTCCTTGCAACCTAGACGAGCGTGCCCCCGTTCGGCAGCCACGACAACCTGTTTGGCCTACCGGATCAGCCCGGATGGCCGCTGTGATAACTTGAACCGAACTGGGTCTTCTTTGCATCAGCAAATCCCCGTGCCGTCCACGCGCACCGGGGCCGGGGGCGGTAGCTCAGTTGGTTAGAGCAGGGGACTCATAATCCCTTGGCCGCGGGTTCGAGCCCCGCCCGCCCCACGAGGTGGGTCTTGCTGTTCGCAAGCCCTTCGGGGCTTGCTCCCCGTGCCCGCCGTACCTGCCCGGGGGACGACCCCCGGACCCCCGGTGCGCTAACGCGTGTCGCCTTGAGTTGTCGGCTTGGGGGTGTCCACAGTGGACCTTCAGGCGGCGACTAGTTCCTCGGCACCTTCGGTTTCTCGGGCGTGGCGGCGGGCCATGGTGGCGCAGACGATCAGTTGTAGCTGGTGGAACAGCATGAGTGGCAGCACGATCAGGCCGACTTGTGCGTGCCCGAACAGGACCGTGGCCATCGGCAGGCCGCTGGCCAGGCTCTTCTTCGAACCGCAGAACACGATGGTGATCCGGTCGGCGCGGGCGAACCCGAGCAGCTTCGCGCCCCAGCCGGTTGCCGTCAGCACCGCCGCGAGCATCACGACGCACACCGCGGCCAGCACCAGCAGGTGGCCGGCGTCGAGCCGGTGCCAGATGCCCTCGGTCATGCCCGCGCTGAACGCCGTGTAGACCACCAGCAGGATCGACCCGCGGTCGAACAGCTTGAGCGGCGCGGAGTTCCGGGTGATCCACCCGCCGATCCAGCGCCGCGCCAGCTGGCCCGCGACGAACGGCGCGAGCAGCTGCAGCACGATCCCCAGCACGGCCGAGCCGTCGACACCGGCACCGTCACCGGACAGCAGCAGCGCCACCAGGACCGGCGTCACCACGATCCCGGCCAGGTTGGACAGCGACGCACTGCAGATCGCGGCCGCGACGTTGCCCCGCGCGATCGAGGTGAACGCGATCGAGGACTGCACCGTCGAGGGCAGCACCGACAGGAACAGCACCCCGGCGGCGAGCTGCGCCGGCAGCACGGACGCGGGCAGCAGCGTCACGGCCAGGCCGAGCAGCGGGAACAGCACGAACGTCGAAGCGAGCACGACCGAGTGCAGCCGCCAGTGCCGCAGCCCTTCGAGGGCCTCCTGCGTGGACAGCCGGGCGCCGTAGAGGAAGAACAGCAGCCCGACGGCGATCGTCGTGGCGGTGCCGAACCCGCCGGCCACGGCCCCCGAAGCGGGCAGCAGCGTGGCGACGCCGACGGTGGCGAGGATGGCGACGATGAACGGGTCGAGACGCAAGCGGGACATGGATCTCCTTCCACAGCCATTCTCGCCACGGCCCCGCTCATTGTGAACCCCGATGACCGGACTGACTGTCATCGCCGATCGTGATAAAAGAAGAGAGTGCTGGACCCGCGCCTGTGCCGTTCCTTCCTCGCCGTCGCCGAGACGCGCAGCTTCACCGCGGCCGCGCGCCGGCTCGGTGTCGGCCAGCCGACCGTCAGCCAGCACGTCCGGCGGCTGGAGCGCGACGCCGGCGGGACGCTGTTCGCCCGCGACACCCACACCGTCGAGCTCACCGCGCGCGGGCAGGCGATGGTGGGGTTCGCGCAGACCATCGTGGACACCGAAGAGCGCGCCCAGCGGCACTTCCGTGGGGCCGGGCTGCGCGGCCGCGTCCGCTTCGGGGTGTCCGAGGACTTCGCGCTGGGCGAACTGCCGGAGATCCTGCACCGGCTTCGCCGCAGTCACCCGCTGGTCGACGTCGAGCTGACCGTCGAGCTGTCGGACGTCCTGGCGCAGCGGCTGCGGGCCGGGCAGCTGGACCTCGTCCTCGGCAAACGCCGTCCGGGCGCGCACCACGGCCGGCTGCTGTGGCGGGAGCCGCTGGTGTGGATCGGTTCGGCGGCCACCGTGCTGGAGCCGGGGGAGCCGGTGCCGCTGGTGCAGTACCCGATGCCCTCGATCACCCGGCAGCTCGCGGTGGAGTGCCTCGAACGCGCCGGCCTGGAGTGGCGCGCCGCGTGCCAGACCTCGAGCCTCACCGGCCTGCGGGCCGCGGCGGCGGCCGGGCTCGGCGTCACGCTGCACGCGCGCAGCCTCGTCCCGGCCGACCTCGTCGAGCTGGACGGCCTGCCCGAGCCGGGCGACATCGAGTTCATGCTGCTGGCGCGCGAGTCGATGGAGGAGCCCGCGGCGGCGCTCGCGGAGTTCGTCCTGGACCGCGTCGGACGCTGACTACGCCTCGTCACCGGTCAGCAGGCGCCGCAGCCGGGCCAGCGCGCGGTGCTGCGCGACGCGGACCGCGCCCGGGGTCGAGCCGACCGCACCGGCCGTCTCCTCCGCGGACAGGCCCACGACCACCCGCAGCACGACGATCTCGCGCTGCTTCTCGGGCAGGATCTCCATCAGCCGGGTGAGCCGCTCGTTGAGCTCGAACTGCAGCGCCCGCTGCTCCGGCCCGGCGGTCTCGGCGACGCCGTCGGGGACCTCGGCCACCGGGTCGGTGCGGTTGCGGGCCGCGGCGCGGTGCGCGTCGGCGACCTTGTGCTGGGCGATGCCGTAGACGAAGGCGAGGAACGGGCGGCCCTGGTCGCGGTAGGACGGCAGCGCGGTGAGCACCGCGAGGCAGACCTCCTGGGCGACGTCGTCGGCCGAAGCGAAGGACCGCTCGTGGCGCCCGACGCGGGCCCGGCAGTAGCGCACCACCAGCGGCCGGATCGTCGCGAGCAGCCGGGCGATCGCGGCGTCGTCGCCGGCGATCGCGTCGGCGACCGGCTCGTCGTGCCGTCGCCAGTGGGACGGGAACTCGGCGGCGGGTTGCGCCGCGGCTATCTCCCGGACCAGCGCCCGGCCGCGGACCCGCAGCAGGGTGCCCTCCACGTCGAGGCCGACGCGCAGCGAGTCGTGCAGCGCGGCGTTCGACTCCCGCAGCTGCTCGGTGATCGCGCGATCCCCGTACTCGGTTGCCGGCATTTCAGCTCACCTTCCCCTGTCCCGCTGGTCTTCGGGTGGTGCGGCCCGGTGACGCCTGAGGCGTTCCCGTACGTGGCGGAGGTTCGAGCGGACGGTCGCCGGGGCGACCCGGAGCGCCTTCGCGATCTGCGCGGGGGTGAACCCGTCGAGCGACCACGCGAGGACCATCCGCTGCTGGCCGGGGAGCGTCGCGAGCAGCTCGATGAGGTCGCCGTGCGGCTCCACCAGCGCGGACAGCTTCTCGTCGTCCCCCGGTTCGGCGATCGGGGCCCAGTCCACGCGCGCCTCGGGGTCCGGCGTGTCGAGCAGCCGCCCGGCGACGCGGCGGACCCAGGCCCGCGGTTCCTCGATGGTCGGCCACGCCTCCAACGCGTGCAGCATCGCTTCGGCGGCCACGTCACGCGCGGTTTCGACCTCGAACCCGGCCTTGCACAGGAACGCCACGAGTGGCGGGAAGTCGGCGCGGAAGAACGCGTCGAACTCGTCTCGACCGCACACGGCCGTCTCACCACCCCTCGCCTCCACAGGGACAGGTGCGGTGAGGTGACCGCCACGTGTAACGATTCGATCACGACTACACGGTAGGAGTAATGCGGTGCGCCATCCGGATCACAGCGAGTGACGGGTTAGGTCGGCGATCTTGGGTACCCGGAATGGGATGAGTCACGGAGACCACGAAGACCGATGCCACGGTCACCTGGCCGCGCGCCCCGGCTCCGCCCGGAGACGCACCCGCGAACGGTGACTTCCGGTCACCGGCCGGCGACCGCGCGTCCCGGTGTGCGGCCGTCGCGGCCGGGCCGGAAGTCGTTGCCGGAGCGGGAAACCCGACGCCGGTCACCAGGCTTGGCCACGAGGTGCAAGGGGACGCGCCGGGGCCGGTGCCGTCGATCGGGTGACGTGATCGACATCGAGATCCCCGGAAGAAAGGCGTACTCTCACGTGTTGCAGTCTTGGTTACCCGGAGGGTGAGCCGGGGACCGACGCCAAAACCCCCTTGACCCGCGGATACGCTTGCGCGCCCGCGGCGGTCAAGTCGGTTGACGCGCCATGACAATGGGAAACAAGAGAGCTAGGGAGGTGAACGAAGGAAATGGAAGCCACGATGACGGGCTGGGCGGAACTCGCGGCCTGCAAGGACGAGGACCCGGAACTGTTCTTCCCGATCTCCGAGGTCGGTCCGGGCGCCCGGCAGACGTCCCACGCGAAGGCGGTGTGCGGTCGCTGCCCGGTACGCGCCGAGTGCCTCGGCTACGCGCTCGACAACGGCCTGGACCACGGCGTCTTCGGTGGGTACACCGCGGTCGAACGCCGGCAGCTGGTGCGCACGGCGCCCCAGCGGGACCGAGTGGCCTGACCGCCGCCCGGTGACCTCTTCCCGGCGGCCTGAAAGCGAAACACCGAATCCGGAGAACGAATACCGGACGTGTGTGCGCCCGGGTGGGTGATTCCCGCGGGAATCACCCACCCGGGCATTTCTTTTGCCTGATGTGGGTGACGCATTGTCGGCGCACCATTCACCGCCGTTTCCGGAGCCGCCGCGGGATCCGCGATCGTGCCCTGCGCCACTGCCACCGGCACGCTCGGAGACCCGGCCGGCCCGCTCCCGCGTGAACAGAACGAGTCACGTCCCCGGACACGCGAGTCCCGTCCCCACGCACGCGAGTGACGAGTCCGGACCCGGGAGATCTGCGTTCGTGCTCTCCCAGCGGGCTCACTCCGGCGTCGGGAAGCCCTCCGCGGGCCAGGTTTCCGGCAGGCCCCACGGCCCGGCCGGCAAGGCCTCGAACGCCGCCATCGCCGCGACCAGGCCGCGTTCGACGGTCAGCAGCGTCACACCGAACCAGCGGTAGGCGTCTTCGCCCGGGCGGCGCAGGTACGTCGCCACGGCGGGCTGGCGGTTGGCGCGGATCGGCCGCATCCGGAACCGTCCGACGCACGTCGGCGCGGCCGGGTCCAGGCTGAGCGACAGGGCCGCGGTGATCGCCCCGCGCGAGCCGAACCACAGCGGGTACGGCGGCATGATCGCCTGCGCGTCCTCGTGCAGCAGCCGCGCCACCGCGTGCGGGTCGCCCTGTTCGTACGCCGCGATGAACCGCTTGAGCAGCGCGGCTTCCCCGGCCGTCGGATCACCGGCGGACCACTCGGCCCGGCGCGCGGGCAGCCGCTCGCGCAGCGTCGTCCGGGCCCGCTGGAGCGCGCTGTTCGCCGACGCGACGGTCGTTTCGAGCACCGACGCCGTCTCCTTCGCCGGCCAGCCGAGCACGTCCCGCAGCATCAGCACCGCCCGCTGCCGCGGCGGCAGGTACTGCACGGCGGCGAGGAACGCGAGCTCGATGGTCTCGCGCTCGACGACCACGGCGTCCGGCGAGCCGGCGTCCAGCAACCGGTCGGGGTACGGCTCCAGCCACGGCAGGTCGGCCGCCGCGAGGGGCCCGCCCGGTTCCCCGGACGGGCCCAGCTGGTCGGGCAGCACCCGCCGCGGCCGGCGGGCGAGCGTGTCGAGGCACGCGTTGGTCGCGATCCGGTAGAGCCAGGTGCGCACGCTCGCGCGGCCTTCGAACCCGTCGCGGCTCTTCCACGCCCGCAGGAACGTCTCCTGCGTGAGGTCTTCGGCGTCGCTCAGCGAACCGAGCATCCGGTAGCAGTGCACCTGGATCTCCCGGCGGTGGCGCTCGACGACGCTTTCGAAGTCCACCCGGGCAAGCTAGCGCACCGCGGGCTCCTCGTCCGCCAGCCGCTCCAGGCCGTTCTGCGTCTTGAGCGGCAGGTGCTTGAGGAACGCCACCGCGACGACCACGAGCAACGCGATCGGCGCCGCGATCAGGAACAGGTCGCTGGTCGCCGTCCCGTACGCCTCCCGGATCACCCGCGCCACCGGCTCCGGCAGCGTGGCGAGGTTCGGCACCGTCTCCGAGCTGCCGCCGCCCGGCAGCGGGCCGAGACCGGCGGTGATCAACGCGGTAACGCGGTCGGCGAGCACCGCGCCGAGCGCGCTCACCCCGATCGAGCCGCCGAGGCTGCGGAAGAACGAGAGCGTGGACGTCGCCGCACCGAGGTCGTGCGCCGGGACGTCGTTCTGGGCCACCAGCACCAGGTTCTGCATCAGCAGGCCGACGCCGACGCCGAGCACCAGCATGAACAAGCTGAGCACGAGCACGCTCGTGTGCGCGTCGATCGTGCCGAGCAGCCCGAGCCCGGCCGCCAGCAGGAGCGCGCCGAGGACCAGGTGCGCCTTCCACCTGCCGGTCCGGCTGATCAGCTGGCCCGACACCGTCGAGGAGACGAGCAGGCCGAAGATCATCGGCAGGCTCATCAGCCCGGCCACCGTCGGCGACTTGCCCAGCGCCAGCTGGAAGTACTGCGACAGGAACACCGTGCCGCCGAACATCGCGACGCCGACCAGGAAGCTGGCCACCGTGGTCAGCGTGATCGTGCGGTTGCGGAACAGGCCCAGCGGCAGGATCGGCTCGCGCACCTTCGCCTCGACGAACACGGCCAGCGCCAGCACGACCAGCCCGGTCGTCACCAGTACGGCGGTCTGCCAGGAGCTCCAGGCGAACTGGTGCCCGGCCAGCGACGACCAGACCAGCAGCGTCGAGACCCCGGCCATGATCAGGAACGCGCCCAGGTAATCGACCTTCACGTCACGGCGCACCGTCGGCAGCTTCAACGTCCGCTGCAGCAGCAGGATCGCGGCGACGGCGAACGGGACGCCGAGGAAGAAGCACCAGCGCCAGCCGAGCCACGACGTGTCGACCAGGACACCGCCGATCAGCGGGCCGGCGACGGTGCCGACGGCGAACACACCGCCGAAGATCCCGGAGAACTTGCCCAGCTCACGCGGGGAGACGATGGCGGCCATGATCACCTGCGCGAGCGCGGTGAGCCCACCGCCGCCGATGCCCTGCGCGACCCGGCTGGCGATCAGCACCTCGATGTCGCCGGCGAACCCGGCCACGAGCGAGCCGACCACGAACAGCGCCAGCGAGACCTGGATCAGCAGCTTCTTGTTGTAGAGGTCGGAAAGCTTGCCCCACAACGGAACCGTGGCCGTCATCGCCAGCAGTTCGGTGGTGACCACCCAGGTGTAGGACGATTGCGAGCCGCCCAGCTCGCTGACGATCCGCGGCAGCGCGTTGGCGACCACGGTCGAGGCCAGGATGGCCACGAAGATGCCCATCATCAGCCCGGACATGGCTTCGAGCACCTGCCGGCGGCTCATCGGGCCGGACGTATTCGTCTCCGGTGGGTCGGCGGTCATGGACATGGGTGTCCCCCCTGGGTGTCGGATTCGGACCGGGTCAGCAGGTCCGTTTCGGGTCGGGCAGGCCGGCGGCGACGCTCGCCACGGCCTCGTCGAAGAGTTCGGTGACCGTGGTGTTCTTGCCGTCGAGCTCGCGCCACCGCAGCATCGCGGCGCTCATCGCGCCGCCGACCACGGCCAGCAGCAGCGAAGGGAACAGGTCGCCCGGCTCGCACCCGGCGCGCCGGGCGATCGCCGCGGTCAGCGGCTCGGCCTGCTGGGCGTTCATCGTCACCGCGCGGTGGAACAGGGCCGGGTTCTTCTTGATCGCGGTCATCCGGGCCAGCCACTCCCGCGGGTTTTCCCCGACGTCGGCGACCTCTTCGCGCATGACGGCGACCAATGCGTCCATTGTGGACAGCTCGGGCGGCTGGGCGAGGAACCGCCCGACGGCGCGCTCGGTGCGTTCGAGGTGGTCCGGGAAGGCGATCACCACCGCGTCCTCTTTGGACGCGAAGTAGTTGAAGAACGTGCGGACCGACACGTCGGCCGCGGCCGCGATGTCCTCCACCGTGACGGCGTCGAGGCCGCGCTCGGCGACGAGTTCGACGGCGGCGACGGCCAGCGCGCGGTGCGTCTCGTACTTCTTGCGCTCGCGCAGGCCGGGTGGTGGGGGCACGCCACCAAGGTAGCGGAACTTGCACGTCGTGCAAAGTTGCATTTCGTGCACCGACCTGCCTTCGCGGGTGGTGGTCCCGGCTGGGAGACTGCCCGGGTGAGCGGAACGGTGCTGGTGCTCGGCGGACGCAGTGAGATCGGGCTGGCCGTGGCGAAACGCCTGGTCAACGGGGACACGCGGCGGTTCGTGCTGGCCGCGCGACCGGGCGCCGACCTCGCTGCCGAGGTCGCCGCGCTGCGCGAGGCGGGTGCCGAAACCGTCGAAACGGCCGACTTCGACGCCGACGACCTCGCCGCACACGGCGCGTTCCTGGAGAAGGTCGCGGCCGACCACGGGCCCCTGGACGTCGTCGTGCTCGCCTTCGGCGTCCTCGGCGACCAGGAGCGCGCGGAGTCCGACGCCGCCCACGCCGCCGCGATCGTCCACACCGACTACGTCGCCCAGGTCGGTGTCCTGACGCACGCCGCGAACCTGCTGCGCGCGCAGGGGCACGGCAGTCTCGTCGTGTTCTCCTCGGTGGCCGGGGTGCGGGTGCGCCGCGCGAACTACGTGTACGGCTCGGCGAAGGCCGGCCTCGACGGCTTCGCGAGCGGCCTCGCCGACGCGCTGCACGGCTCCGGCGTCCGCCTGCTGCTCGTGCGCCCGGGCTTCGTGATCGGGCGGATGACCGAGGGCATGTCTCCGGCGCCGTTTTCGAGCACGCCGGATCAGGTCGCGGACGCGACGGTCGCCGCGCTGCGCCGCGGGCGCGGGGTCGTCTGGGTGCCGGGCGTACTCCGTCCGGTCTTCTTCGGGATGCGCTTGCTGCCCCGCGCGATCTGGCGCAGGATGCCGCGTTGACCCGGTAGCCGGGACGCGTGTGGCAGGCGCCACAGCACTTTCCCGTGCCCGCGCGGGCACGGTGCGTCGCGAAATCGGCCGTTGGGCTCGTTCTTGCTCGGCCGATCGGGCAGCGTCACAAGCTTTCAACAAGTTTCTCAGGTAATTCCCAGCTAGCGCGGTGATCCTCGAACGAGGGGGCGGAAGGCCTTTCGAGGGGTCATCGAGGGAAGCAGGGGAACTGTCGTGCTGTGGTCGTCCCGGGGGAGCCGCGTCGGCGGCCGCGTGGTGCTCGGCGTCGTGTCGACGCTGGTGCTCGCCGCGACCGGGTACGCGTGGTCGCAGCTGAGCAAGCTCGACGACGGCATCGTCACGGCCAACGTCATCCCGCCTGCCGCCCAGATCGGCACCGAAGACGCTCCGCCCGGCGAGCCGTTGAAGGTCGCCCAGAACATCCTGCTCGTCGGGATCGACGCGCGGACCGACGCGTACGGCAACCCGTTGCCGCAGAACGTTCTCGACGCCCTGCACGCGGGCAGCGGCGACGACGGCGGCGACACCACGGACACGATCATCGTGGTGCACATCCCGGCCGGCGGCGCCGCGGCGACCGCGATCTCGATCCCGCGCGACTCCTATGTGGACATCGCGGGCGGCTACGGCAAACACAAGATCAACTCGGCCTACAGCCGCGGCAAGAACGCCTCGATGTCCGGTCTGCGGGCCCAGGGGCTGTCCGGCGCGCAGCTGGAGGTGGCGGCGAACGAGGCCGGCGCGAAGACCACCATCCAGACCGTCGAGAAGTTCACCGGCCTCACGATCAACCACTACGCGTCGATCAACCTCGCCGGGTTCGACGCGCTGTCGCAGGCCGTCGGCGGGGTCGAGGTCTGCCTCAAGGCGCCGGTGCACGACACCTACTCCGGCGCGGACTTCCCGGCCGGGAAGCAGACGCTGTCCGGCGCCCAGGCTCTCGCGTTCGTGCGGCAGCGCCACGGCCTGCTCAACGGCGACCTCGACCGGATCGCACGGCAGCAGGCGTTCCTGTCCGGGATGGCGAAGACCGTCCTCAACGCCGGCACGTTCACCGATCCGACGAAGCTGAACGCGCTGGTCGGCGCGGTGCAGGGCGCGGTGGTGCTGGACCGGGGCTGGGACGTGCTGAGCTTCGCGCAGCAGCTGCGGGGGATGACCTCGGGCGCGATCGGGTTCGCCACGATCCCGGTGCAGAGCCTCTCGCTGGCGACGCCGTCCGACGGCGACGCGGTGAAGGTCGACCCGGGCCAGGTCCAGCAGTTCGTGCGCACGGCGATCAGCACCCCGTCGGTGCAGGCCTCGGGTGACGCGGCGGTCGGCGTCCGCCCGGTCGCCGCGACCGGCACGTCGACGCCGTCGCCGGGTGCCCCCGGCTCCACGCCGAAGCAGCCGGCGACCTCGACGGCCGCCGGCTGCGTGAACTGAGCGTCCTTACACGAACGCGGACTGTCCGGTGATCGCCTTGCCGACGATCAGCGTGTTCATCTCACGAGTGCCCTCGAACGAGTAGATCGCCTCGGCGTCGGCGAAGAACCGCGCGACGTCGTAGCCGAGCACGATCCCGTTGCCGCCGAAGATCTCGCGGCTCCAGGCGACGACCTCGCGCATCCGCGACGTCACGAACGCCTTGGCCAGCGACGAGTGCTCGTCCTTGAAGATCCCGGCGTCCTGCAGGCGGGCCAGCTGCACGAGCATGCCCCACGACGCGGTGATGTTGCCGAGGCTCTTCACGAGCAGGTCCTGCACCAGCTGGAAGCGGGCGATCGGCCGGCCGAACTGCTGCCGCTCCTGGGCGTAGGCGAGCGCGGCTTCGTAGGCGCCGATCGCCACGCCGAGCGCCTGCCACGCGACGCCGCCGCGGGTGGCGCGCAGGATCTCCGCGACGTCGCGGAAGGAGTTGATGCCCTGCAGGCGGTTGGCCTCCGGCACGCGGACGTCGGTCAGGGTGATCTCGGCGTTTTCGACGATCCGGAACGCGATCTTGCCCTCGATCTTCTCCGGCACGAAGCCTGGCATGTCCTTCTCGACGACGAAACCCTTGACGTGGTTGTCGTCGACGTCCCGCGCCCAGACGACGATGTAGTCGGCGAAGGTCGCGTTGCCGATCCACTTCTTGGCGCCGTTGAGGACCCAGGTGTCACCGTCGCGCTTGGCGGTCGTACGCATGCCGCCCGCGACGTCGGAGCCGCCGAGCGGTTCGGTCATCGCGAACGCGCCGATCTTGTCCATCGCGGCCATCCCGGGGAGCCAGCGGTCACGCTGTTCCTGGCTGCCGCCGGAGTGGATCGAGTACATCGCGAGTCCGTTGTGGACACCGAAGAACGTCGCGACCGACGCGTCGGTGCGGCTCATCTCCATCGCCATCATGCCGGTGAGCAGGTGGCTGACCGCGGGCTTGTGCTCGCCGTACCCCTCGTACGGCAGCCCGGCGAGACCGCTTTCGCGGAACATCCCGATCAGTTCCTTCGGGAAGGTGCCCTTTTCCCAGTTCTCGTTCACCAGCGGCTTCACGTCGTTCTGCATGAACTCGCGCGCACTCACGAGCAGCTTGCGCTCGTCGTCCGGCAGCAGCGCTTCGAAGTCGTAGAAGTCGGCGGTCAGCTTGTCCTTGAGCGGTTCCATGTCAGTTCTCCTCCACTGCCTTGATCACGGCGAGCTGCTTGCGGTCGCGCGTCCCGGCGAGTTCCGAGTACGTGGAGGAGCCGTAAGCCTTTTCGACGGCCTCGATCAGCCGTTCCTGCTCTTCGGGGCGCTGGCTGGGAGTGCCCAGCCCGGCCCACATCTGCTTCATCGACTTGCCGATGTGCTCGGCCATGTGCCGGTACCCGCCGGGGCCACCACCGAGGTGTGAGCCGAGGAACGGCCCGACCGTGGCCCAGCGGATCCCGAGCGAATTCGTGATGACCCTGTCCAGGTCCTCCGGCGTCACCACACCCTGCTCGACGAGGTAGATCGCCTCGCGGCTCAGCGCGTTCTGCAGCCGGTTCCCCACAAAGCCCGGCATTTCCTTGCGCTCCACGACCGGTGTGCGGTCGAGGAAGGTGTAGAAGTCGACGGCGGTTTCGACACTTTGCCGGCTGGTCTGCTCGCCGGGGACGACCTCGACCAGCGGGATCAGGTGCGGCGGGTTGAACGGGTGTCCGATCAGGACCCGGCTGCCGTCGATTTCACCGGTGAACGCCGTCGACGGGATGGCGCTCGACGAGCTCAGCAGCAACGCGTGCTGCGGAGCTTCCTTGACCAGGGTCGCGAACAGGTCCTTTTTGAACTCGACGTTCTCGGGACCGTTCTCCTGCACGACATCCGCGTCGCGCACGGCTTCGGTGACGTCGGCGGCGATGTAGACCCGGCCCGCCAGGGCCTCGGCGGTCGTGCCGAGGTGCGGGGCGAACGTCTCGAGGGCGTCGGTGATGGCCTCGGCGAGGTCGGGGCGCGGATCGCTGACCCGGACGGTCAGGCCGTGGTGGGCGAACAACGCCGTCCAGGACAGGCCGATGGTGCCCGCGCCGATGACTGCGGCGTTCTTCATGACCGCGCTCCTTCCAAGTAGTCGAAGACCGGCTTGACCGGAGCGAGCGTCAGGTCGGTGAGGATGTGGCTGGCGGACACGACCTCCAGCACGGGCAGGTCGGCCAGCGGAGCCAGGACGTGCTGGAACAGCTGCAGCCGCGCGGGGCCGGTGTAGGCCTCCTTGACCACCACGTCGGTGATCTCGGTGCGGACCAGCTCCTGCACTCGCGGCGTGCCGTCGTAGCCCGGGATGGTCTTGAGCATGAACGTCGGGACCGTGATCTGCTTTTCGGCCTCGCGGACGTCCAGCTCGTGGTGCTTGTAGCCCATGGTCGCGGTCGCCACCCGGAGCGTCCCGTAGTCCAGGGTGCCCACCAGGACACCGTTGTCGACATACAGACTCGGGCGGCCGACGGTCTTCGGGTACGCGCTGACCTCGCGCCCGGACGCGGTGGCCGGGAAGTTGTCGAGGTACATCGCGTGCAGGTACTCGCCGCGCTCGCCGTCGAAGCTGACCTCGATCGCCTGGCCGGATTCGGTGTACGGGCCGTAGCCGGAGACGTCGCCCATCTTCATGACCTCGAAGCGCACCAACGGTTCCTCGACCCGCAGCGGCTCCGGGACGACGGCGCGCAGGGCGTCGGCGTCGGTGCGGTAGACGATGTTCAGGTACTCGCGGTCGGTGAACCTCGGGACCACGGGCGCGAACGCCGGGGCGGTCAGGGGAGTCGTCACGTGCCGGCGGACTTCGTCGATCTTCATGTCACTCACCGGTCCACTTCGGACTGCGGCGCTCGGCGAAGGCGGTCATGCCCTCGCGGACGTCGGCGGACTGCATCAGTTTCTTGATTTGTTCACGCTGCACGGTCGCGGGATCCGCGGCACGCACGATCTTCTTCACGGCGGCCAGCGCCAGGGGCGCGTTCTCCGCCAGCTTCTCGGCCAGCTGCAGCGCGACGGCGGCGGCGTCCCCGCTCGGCGTGGCGCGGTTGGCCAGGCCCAGCTCACCCGCGCGGCGGCCGGTGACCGGCTCGCCGGTGAGCAGGAACTCCATCGCCAGGTGGTGCGGGATCCGCTTCGGCAGCCGGAGCACGCCACCACCGGCGGCGATCAGGCCACGCTTCACTTCCGGAAGACCGAACTTCGCGTCTTCGGCGGCGACGATCAGGTCGCAGCCCAGGGCCAGCTCGAACCCGCCGCCCATGGCGGACCCTTCGACGGCGGCGATCAGCGGCTTGGTCAGCTCGGCTTCGGTCAGGCCGCCGAACCCGCGTCCCGGGATCTCCGGCGACTCGCCCTGCAGCGCGGCCTTGAGGTCCATGCCGGCGCTGAAGGTGTTGTCGGCGCCGGTCAGGACGCCCGCCCGGAGCGCCGGGTCGGCTTCCAGCTCGTCCAGCGCGGCGGCCAGCCCGGCCGCGACGGCGGCGTTGACCGCGTTGCGGGCCTGCGGCCGGTCGATCGTGATCAGCAGGGTGCCGCCGATCCGCTCGGTACGTACTTCGGTCATGGTCTTGCTTCTTTCTCAGAGTTCCGCGAGGACTTCGGCGGTGTCCTGTCCGGCCAGCGGGGCCAGGCGGCGGATCGAGCCGGGCGTCGCGGAGAACTTCACCGGGATGCCGACCGTGCGGATGGTGCCCTCGCTCGGGTGCTCGACGGTGTCGAGCAGGTGGCCGTCGCGGACGTAGCTGTCCTCGTGCGCCCGGTCCAGTTCGAGCACCGGCGCCATCGGGATGCTGTGCTTTGCGCAGACCTCGGCCCACTCCTCGGTGGTCAGCGCCGGGGCGCACGCCGCGATCTGCTCGGTCAGCCACTCGTTGTCGGTGCGGTCGATGGCCTCGCCGTTGACCCGCGGGTCCGCGGCCAGCTCCGGACGTCCCGCCGCGGCGAAGAAGTCGCGGAAGTTCTTGGGGTTGTAGGGGATGACGCAGGCGAGGCCGTCCTTGGTGCGGACCGCGGCGTGGCCCTTCGTCATCGACAGGCCGAAGCCGGTGGGGCCCTCGGCGGGCTCGTAGGTGTGGCCGGCGAGGTGCTCGACCAGGTTGAACGCGAGCAGGGTGTCCGTCATCGGGATCTCGATCCGCTGACCCTCGCCGGTCTTGTCGCGGTGCACCAGCGCGGCGAGCACGCTGTAGGCGATGGTCAGCGACGACACCTTGTCGCCGATGATCGTCGGCAGGTAGACCGGCTCGCCGAGCGCGCGGTTGGCCACGTCGACCAGGCCGGAGGAGGCCTGCACGGTCTCGTCGTAGGCGGCGTTGCCGGCCTGGTCGGAGTCGCTGCGGAAGCCCTGCGCGTGGGCGTAGACCAGGCGCGGGTTGCGCGCGGCGACGTCGGCGTAGTTCAGGCCGAGCCGGGCCAGCGCGCCGGGGCGCATGTTGGTGATCAGCACGTCGGCCGTGTCGATCAGCTTGAGGGCCTGCTCGCGCTCGGCCTCGTCCTTGAGGTTGAGGGCCACGCTGCGCTTGTTGCGGTTGACGTTCAGGTTCAGCGGGGTCATGCCCGGCGTGGTGCGGTACTGGCCCACCCGCACGGTGTCCGCGGGGGACTCGATCTTGATCACGTCGGCGCCGAGGTCGCCCATGATCTGGGCCGCGTACGGGCCCATCACCACGGTCGAGAGGTCGATCACACGCACGCCGTCCAGCGGGCCGGCGGCGGTGGGGGTGATGTCCGTCATCATTCGTCCTTTCGCGCCTTGCTTCGTTGCTCTACTTACGAACGTAGGCGCGGGCGGCACGAAAGGGAATGATCATGATGCGCACAATGGTGTGACCGCGATGGTCATACCATTTCTTCAGCTGCTGAGGGGCTCTTTGAAGATGTCTTTCGCGGCTTCGACGAGTTCTCGCAGGTCGCGGTCCCGGCGCCACAGCAGGCCGGTGTCCAGCTGAGGCCGGAAGTCGCTGAACGGCAGCACGATCACGTTGTCCAGGCGGTAACCGTGCATCGGGCTCCGGTCGTCGAGCATGGAAATGGAAAAGGCCTCGCCGCTGGAAATGATTTCGGACGTTCCGCCGTAGCCGGTGTTGGTCAGCCGGATGCGTTTCTTGACGCCCAGTTCGTTCAATTGATGATCGAGCTGGTCGAAGTACGCGGGCGTGATTTCCCCAGGTGAGGCCACGTACGGGAATTCGGCCAGCTCGGCCAGGGCAACGGAGTCCCGCCCGGCGAACAGGTCGGCCGGAACGACCGCGCCGAGCCGTTCCGACATCACGGGCAGCTGCTCCAGCGCCGGATCGGTGACCGGCAGCCGGGCGAGGGTGAGCGCGAGCTTCCCGTCGTGCACGCCCTGGACGAGGTCGGCGGTGGTGCCCGGCCAGCGCTTGAGCTCGTAGCGCGCCTTGACCCGCTCGGCCAGGGCGTTGACCCGCTCCCGCAGGTCCGGGTGCACGCCGGCGGGCATGCCGAGGAAAACCGTGCTGCGCTGCGGCTCGGCCGCCTCCTTGAGCCGCCACGGGATGGCGTTCACCTGCTCGAGGACGTCCCGCGCGAGCGGCAGCAACGCGGCCCCGGCGGCGGTGAGCGTGACGTGGTGGGTGCTGCGGTCGAACAGCTGCTGCCCGAGTTCGTGTTCGAGGTCCTTGATCCGCTGGCTCAACGGCGACGCGGCCATGTGCAGCTTCCGGGCCGCCGCCGAGAAGTTCAGCTCCTCGGCGACCGCGACGAAGTAGCGCAGGTGCAGCATCTCCATCCCCAGACCCTAACGACCCTCACCGTGTCGTCCTCCCAGGTACGCGTGTCGTCCACTGGGATACGCGTGTCGTCCGTCCAATCACGCGAGATGCGCCTCCAGCCACGCGAGTCCCGTGTGCCGGAACGGACGACACGAGTGCCGGAACGGACGACACGCGTACCTGGGTGGACGACACGCGTACCTGAGTGGACGACACGTGTGTTCAGGAGGCCGACGCGCCGCGGCGGACCAGGGTGAGCAGCCGGGCGGGCTCGCCGCCGGAGAGGGCGATGCCGGTCGCGAGCAGGAGGAGGTCCCGCTCGGTGACGTCGGGGGCGACGGCGCCGGCGGCCCGGGCGCGGCCGAGCAGCGTGGCGGCGGTCGTGTTCATCGCGGCGTGCCAGCCCGCGAACAGGCTCTCGTGGTCACCCGCGGGATCGGCCAGCGACAGCGCGAGGGTGCGCTTGGTCCGGACGTGCTCGACGAACAGCCCGAGCCAGGCGAAGAGCGCTTCGCCGGCGTCGTCCGCTTCGAGGTCCGCGCGGCTTCGCAGCTCCGCGACTTCGTCGGCGTACACCGCGACGACCAGTTCGCGACGGTTCGGGAAGTGCCGGTACATCGTCGCGTTGCCGACGCCGGCGCGGCGGGCGACGCGATCGAGCGGCGCGTCCGGCCCGTCCTCGGCGAAGACCTCCTTCGCGGCGGCGAGCAGCAGCGCCTGGTTGTCCCGCGCGTCCGACCTGCGGGCCCGTGCCGCCATGCCGCTCCCTTGCCAACTGGGGATCTCCCCGGTTAGTGTAGCCGAACGCTAACTGGGGAGTTCCCCATTTAAGGAGTGAGCATGGACGCGGCCGAAGTGCACCGCCGGCTGATCGCGCTGACGCCGTTCACGGCCGAGAGCGTCGCCGAAGGCCTGCGCTACATCGACCCGGAGGTGGTCGACCACCGCGGCGGCGCGGGCGGCGACCACCACGGCATCGACGCCTGGCGCGCGAAGTGGGAAGCCATGCTGGGCGGCGAGTTCTTCGCCGACTTCCGCGACGTGGGCGTCCGGGTCGAGCGCAACGTCAGCGACGGCGAGTATTCGGTGAACCGCTACACGAGCACGGGAACGCAGATCTCGACCGGCCGCGGTTACGCCGTGACGAGCATGGACATGATCCGCGTCCGCGACGGCCGGGTCGTCGAGCACTGGGCGGTGATGGACGTGACCGACCGCGCGGCGCAGCTGGCCCCGCCGGCCTGACCGGCGCCGCGTGCTTGGACGCGCATCTCACGTGATCAGGCGCGTAACTCGCGTGATCGAGGGCGGATCTCGTGTGATCAGAGAGGCATCTCGCGTGATTGAAAGCGCCTCACGGGTGATGGGGAGGTCGACTCACGTGCTGGGAGGGTCGACTCGCGTACCTGGACAGTCGGCTTGCGTACCTGGCGGGTCGGTTCGCGTGCCTGGAGGGTCGGGTCAGGGGCGGGGTAGCGGGACGGTGGCAGTCGACGCGGCCAGGGGCAGGGTGATGGTGAAGGCCGCGCCGCCTTCGGGGGCCGGGCCCGCCGTCAGGGTCCCGCCCATGCGGGTGACCAGGCCGTGGACCAGGGCCAGGCCGATGCCCGAGCCCACCGGGCGGCGATCGCGGTAGCGGGCGTTCAGGACGCCGCGCTCGAACGCCACCGGGTAGTCCTCCGGGGCCAGGCCCGGGCCGCCGTCGCGGACCGACAGGTGGGCGTCGGAGCCGGACACCGAAAGGGCGAAGACCATGGGGGCGCCCGCGGGGGTCACCCGCAGGGCGTTCTCCGCCAAGCCGTCGACGACCTGGTGCAGGCGGCGGGCGTCGGCGATCACCGGGACCGGGGTAGCAGGCGCCGCGACGGACAGCTGGACGTTCTCCCGCGCGCACCGCAGCTGCCAGACCTCCGCGCAGTCGCGCAGCAGCGCGCCCAGGTCGAGCGTCGTGACGTCCAGGCGGAACTCGTCGGCGCCCAGCCGGGCCAGTTCCAGCAAGTCCGTGACCAGGCGTTCCAGCCGCTGGGCCTCCCGCTGGATCGTCTGCCCGGCGCGCTGGGCGTCGTCGCCCGACGCGACGCCGTCCGCGATCGCCTCGGCGAAACCCGTCACCGCCGTCAACGGCGTCCGCAGCTCGTGCGACACCGACAGCAGGAAGTCCCGCTGCCGCGCCTCGCTCACCGCCAGCGCGTCGGCCAGGGAGTTCAGCGAGCCCGCCACCTCCGCGACCTCCCGGGGACCCTCGACCGGCACCCGGACGTCCCGCCGGCCGGCCCGCAGCGAACCGGCGGCCGCGGCCGCGCGGCGCAGCGGACGGCCCAGTAGCCGCCCGGACGCGAACCCGGCGACGGCCGCCACCAGCAGCCCGATCCCCAGCGCGAACAGGATGTTCCGGACGAGCGCGCGCTGCGTCGTCTCCGCGTTGCGCGCCGGCAGGACCAGCCCGAACGCCGCGCCGCGGGTGCCGATCGGGCGCGTCTCCACCAGGTACTGCGCGCCCGCGACCACGACCCGCTCGGAGTGCCGGGCGCCGAGCCCCGCCTTCACCACCGCCTGCACGGACACCGCGTCGCCGGCCGGCTGCCCGCCCGCGCGCCGCACGACGACCGAGATGCCCTGGCCGCGCACGACGTCGGCGACCTTGCCGACGCCGAGCCGGTTGCCGATGCCGGTCTCGTCGAGCTGCGACGCCACGACGTCGGCCTGGGCCGAGAGCGACGTCTGCAGCACGTTGTCCGCCGTGGTCCGGATCAACCGGGCCGCCACGAACCCGGCCACGATCACCGCGATCCCGGCGACGGCGAGGCAGACGAGCGTGATCCGCCCGGCCAGGGTGCCGCGGTACCTCATGCCGGGTCCGCCGCGTAGCCGATGCCGCGGACCGTCCTGATCGGACTGGACGCGCCGAGTTTCGCCCGCAGCTGCGCGACGTGGACGTCCACCGTCCGCGTGCCCGCCGCCGCGGCGTACCCCCAGACGGCGCTGAGCAGCTGGTCGCGCGAAAGCACCTGCCCCGGGTGCCGGAGCAGGTGCGTGAGCAGGTCGAACTCCGTGGACGTCAGGGAAACCTCCGTCTCGCCCGCCCAGGCCCGGCGGCTGGTGAGGTCCACGCGCGCCGCGCCGACGCTGAACGCCGACGGGGCCGGCGCCGCCCCGGACGCGCGCCGCAGCACGGTCCGGACGCGGGCGGCCAGTTCGCGCGGGCTGAACGGCTTGGTCAGGTAGTCGTCGGCGCCGATCTCCAGGCCCAGCAGGCGATCCAGCTCGTCGTCGCGGGCGGTGACGAACAGCACCGGCGTCCAGTCGCCGGCCGCGCGCAGCGTCTTGCAGATCTCGATACCGTCCATTCCGGACAGTCCGATGTCGAGCACGATCGCCACCGGCTTGAGCCGCCGGACGGCGTCGAGCGCGCGGCCGCCGTCCGCCTCGACGTGCACGCCGAAGCCGTCGCGCTTGAGGTACAGCGCCGCCAGTTCGGCGATCGCGGCCTCGTCCTCGACCACGAGGACGAGGCCGCGCCCCGGTGACCCCATTCCCGCTCCCGTCTCCGCCGTCACTACCGGGGAGACGCTAGCCGGTCAGGGTGAGCCATCGCTGTTCATGTCGGACTCGACGCCGTTGAGTGTCGACTCGATGCCGCTCAGCTCGGACGACGCCGGGGAAGCCCCGCTGTCGCTGCCGGGTGAGCCCACCAGGTTGTCGCGGCAGGCCGAGCAGCCGAGCGTGATGAGCGCGGCGGCCCCGACCGCTGCCGCGATCCTCGCCGCCCTCACTTGGTCGGCGCCGGGGCGGCCGGCTTGCAGTGGGCGGACGCGAAGGCGTCGAGCTTCTGCTTCGCGGTGGTCAGCTCGCCGACCTTGCCCTGCCGCTTGGTGGCGCGCTCGTCGAGCTTGGTGGCGCGGTCGTTGTGCCCCGCCGTGCGCTGGTCCTGCGCGCGGGCCTTGAGGTTGGCGACCGAGCCGGCCACCTCCGGGCCGCCGTTGATCCGCTTCTCCAGGCTGTCGGCCCGCTTCTGCAGCTTCGGCACCCAGTCGCCGCAGACCTGCTGCGACTCCTCGGGGCTGAGCGTGATCGGCGCGACCGGCGCCGGGGACGTCGTCTGGGCCGAGGCCAGCGGCGCCAGCGCCAGCAGGCAGGCCGCGCTCCCGGCGCCCGCCAGTGCCAGCCGCCGCGTCCAGATGGGTCCTCGCATGGTGTCTCCTTCAGTGAAGGTTTCCGGTACGAGGAGAACTTTCGCGGGCGGGTGTACGGACGGCGTGCGCCGAATGTTCGGGCTGTGTAAGGGCTACTCGTACATGGCGAGGAACCGCTCCATCGCGGCGTCGACGGCCTCGCGGTCGCCGGTCGTGACCAGGTCCAGCAGCAGGCCGCGGGTGACGGCCAGGCCGAGCCGGGCGTGCGCGGCCCGGTCGGCCTCGGGGACGCCGTAGCGGGCGAGCAGGGCTTCGATCGGGCCGAGCCAGTCGTCGACGACGCCGTCCAGGAACTCGGTGGTGCCCGGGGTGCCGCCGAGGGCCTGGCCCCAGAGCTGGAAGAAGAGCTTTTCGTTGGCGCGCAGGTCCTCGTCGGTCAGCCGCCGCCAGAACTCGCGGCCCTCGCCGACGTCGGCCAGTGCCGTGCGCTGCCGGGCCTCGACCTCGCGCGCGACCGCCGTGAGCAGGCCTTCCTTCGAGCCGAAGTGGTAGATGAGCATCCGGTGGCTGGTGCCGAGGCCGGCCGCCAGGGCGCGCAGGCTCTTGCCCGCGCCGCCGTGGTGGGCGATGTGGTCGATCGCCGCGTCCAGCAGCTTGGCCCGCGGGCTTGTGTCGATCATGTACCAGATGGTACACGTACCAAATGGTACAGAGCATTTCCATCCGCGGCCGGACGTCCGCCCCGGCCGACACCGTCTACGCCCTCCTTCGCGACGGCGCGAGCTGGCCCACCTGGTCGCCGCTGGGCTCGTTCGAGCTGGTCAGCGAAGGGGACGAGGAGCGAGAGGGGCTCGGCGCGGTCCGGCTGTTCCGCACCGGCCGCACCCGCTCGTACGAGAAGATCGTCGCGCTGGAGCCCGGGCGCCGGTTCGGCTACGCGCTGGAGCACGGCCTGCCGCTGCGGGACTACGTCGCCTACGTCGACCTTTCGCCGGGTGACGGCGGCACCGACGTCCACTGGCATTCGACGTTCACCGCGAAGATCCCCGGCACCGGCTGGTTCTACCGGCGGGTCCTGGGCGGGTTCATCAAGCGGGTGGTCGCCGGGCTGGTCGCCGCGACCGAGGCACGCGTCGCCCCATAAAGTGGGCGCATGTCAGCGCCACGACGGGGATCGACCGGCCGCACCCAGGAGGAGCGCAGCGCGGCGATGCGCGTCCGGCTGCTCGACGCGACGATCGACTGCCTGGTCGAGTACGGCTACGCGGGCACGACGACCACCCGCGTCGCCGATCGCGCCGGCGTCACGCGCGGCGCGCAGGTGCACCACTTCCCGACGAAGGCCGACCTGGTCACCTCGGCGATCCGGCACCTGGCCGCGAAGCGCACCGAGGTCGCGATGGCCGAGCTGGACCGGCTGCGCGCGTCCACCGACCCGGTCGGCGACGCGCTGCAGCTGATGTGGGAGATGCACCAGGGACCGGTGTTCTCGGCGACGGTCGAGCTGTGGGTCGCCTCGCGGACCGACGCCGAGCTGCGTCGCCAGATGGCGCTGGTCGAGCCGATCGCGACGTCCAGCCTGGTCGAGTTCGGCAAGGCCCTGCTGCCCGAGCACGCGGGGCACCACGAGTTCCTGCACGCGGTGTACACCGCGATGGACGTCGTCCGCGGCATCCTCATCGCCAGCTGGGCCACCCGCGACCAGGGTGAGCTGGACGCGCGTTGGGAACGAGGGCGCCGTCACCTGCGGATCCTCTTCGCCACGCTGATGGCTCCCACCGCCTGAATCGCGTGTTACTCTCTTTGGGAAAGTGAGGAGACGCGCTGTGCACCCGGACCCGTACGACCGCGACTGCCCGACCCGCCAGCTGCTCGACCGCATCGGCGACCAGTGGACGGTCCTCATCGTCGGCGCGCTGACCGCCGGTCCGCTGCGGTTCACCGAGATCGCCCGCCGCGTGGACGGCATCTCCCAGAAGGTCCTGACGCAGACCCTGCGCAGCCTGGTCCGCGACGGCATCCTCACCCGCACGGCGTACGCGGTGATCCCGCCGAAGGTCGAGTACGAGCTGACCTCCTTGGGACGCAACCTTTCCGAGCCGCTGGAGATGCTGGACCGGTGGGCCCGGCAGCACATGACGTCGGTCCAGGACGCCCGCGACGCCTACGACGCGGAGCACACCCCCGCGTCCGCGTGAGGCTGGACAGCTCAAGGACAATCCGCCGCTGAGGTTCCGCCCGGAATCCCGCTCCGGTGACACTGTGGAGGACGGCTCCACGGCTCCGGGGAGGGACTCATGGCGTCCGCTTTCGCTGTGCTCAACGAAACCGTGCCGCCGCCGGGGTGGGCGCTCGTGGGCACGACCGCCGCGATCGCCGTCGTGGCCGTCATGATGTCCTTCGTCAGCGGCCGGCGGAATGTCGTCTACGGGGCCAACTTCCTCGGCACGCTCTTCCACGAAGGCGGCCACGCGCTGGTGAGCATCCTGACCGGCGGCGGCGTCCGCCGGATCGCGATCACCGGCGCGGAATCCGGCGGTACCTGGCAGTGGAGCCCCTCGCCGTTCGCGCGGGTGCTGGCCGTCGCCGCCGGGTACGCGATGCCCCCGCTGGCCGGCCTGGGCGCGGCGGCCCTCCTGCACCGCGGGCTGGCCCCCGCGGTGCTCGCCTTGACCCTGGCCGCGATGCTGTTCGTCCTGCTGTTCACCCGGGACGCGCTCACCTTCGTGGTGGTCCTCGTGGTGGGTGCGGTCGTGTTCGGCGCGCTGCGCTGGGCGCCGCCCTGGCTGAAGAACGGTGTCGCGTACGCCGAAGCGTGGCTGCTGCTGACCAGCGAAATCGGCGGCCTGCGCGCGCTCGTCCGCAACCGGTTCCGCGGTGGGTTCCGCGGTCAGCAGGACGACGCCGCGGCGCTCGCGGGGAGCACCGGGATTCCCGCCCTCGGGTGGATCGCCGCCTGGCTCGCCCTCATCGGCTGGGCGGTGTGGCGCGCGGTCCCGCTGCTGTGGCCGGTGTGAAATCGGCGTGAGGTGCCGCATCTTTCACGGCGAAAGTGGCGTGAGGTTCGTGTGAGGTCATCGCACTTTCCCGGCGAAAGTGCGGGTCAGCGGGCGACCAGGCCGGCTTCGTGGGCCAGCAGGCCCGCTTGGGTCCGGTTCGTGCAGTCCAGCTTCACCAGCATCCGCGACACGTAGCTCTTCACCGTCGCCTCGGCCAGGTGCAGCCGGGCCGCGATGTCCGCATTGGACAGTCCCTCGCCCAGGCAGGACAACACATCCCGCTCGCGGTCCGTGAGTCCGGACGTCCGGCGGCGGGCGTCGTCGCCGCGTTCGCGGCCGTCCGAGGACAGGGCGACCAGACGGCGGGCCGCGGACGGCGACAGGACCGTATGGCCGTCCGCCGCCACCCGGACCAGGCCGATCAAGTCCTCCGGCGGCGTCGACTTCACCAGGAAACCGGCCGCGCCCGCGCGCAGGGCGCGGATCACGTACGTGTCCGCGTCGAACGTCGTCAGCGCCACCACCGCGGGCGGGTCCGGCAGCGCCGCGATCCGCTCGATCGCGGTCAGGCCGTCGACGCCCGGCATGCGCAGGTCCATCAGCACGACGCGCGGACGGTGCCGGACCACGGCCTCGACGGCTTCGGCGCCGTCGCCCGCCTGGGCCACGACGTCGATGTCGCCCGCCGAACCGAGGATCGTGCGCAGGTGCGCGCACACCATCGGCTCGTCATCGACCACGAGCACCGGGATCACTGTGCGTGCCTTCCGCCGTCGGTACGTAGGCGGGCAGTATCGCACCGACCCGGAACCCGCCGCCGGGTACCGGGCCCGCGTCGAACCGCCCGCCGACCAGTTCCACGCGCTGCCGCAGCCCCGCGAGCCCGGCCCCGGAGCCGCTGCCCGCCAGCGCCGGGTCGGGCCGCCGCGCGGCCGCGGTGTTGCCGACCGAGACGTCCAGGCCGCCCGGGTGGTAGCGCAGCGACACCGTGGCCGACGCGCCCGGCGCGTGCTTGCGGATGTTCGTCAGCGCCTCCTGCACCAGCCGGTACGCCGTCCGCGCGACGGTCGGTGACACCTGCGCCGGGTCGCCGTCCACCGCGAGTTCGGTGGCCACCCCGACCGAGCGCGACTCCTCGACCAGCCCCGCCGGGTCGCCGGGCTGCTCCGGGCTGAGCGTCCGCGGGCCCAGCTCGGTGCCGTTGCGCAGCACACCGACCAGGTCGCGCAGCTCGTCCAGGGCCAGCGCACCCTCGCGGCGGATGTCCTCGGCCGCCGTCTTCACCGGCTCCTCGTGCGACGTCACCCCGAGCGCCCCGGCGTGCAGCACCATCAGGCTGAGCCGGTGCGTGACGACGTCGTGCATCTCGCCCGCCAGCCGCCGCCGTTCCTCCGCGCGGGCCTGCTCGGCGAGCAGGTGCTGCTCGCGCTCGGCGCGTTCCGCGCGGTCCCGCAGCGACCGCAGCAGCTGGCGCCGCGCCTCGCCGTACAGCCCGAACATCGCCGGCAGCGTGGTGCTGAGCACGGCGAACGGCGTGGTGCTCCAGCTCGGCACCCACGGCCGCGCGGCGATCAGCGTGAGGATCCCGGCCAGCCACAGCACGCTCCGCCGGTCCAGCACCCGCGGCAGCTGCGACAGCACGACCGGGGTGATGGTCGGCACCGTCGTCAGGGCGAGCGGGCGCACCGCCACGAGCAGGCCGGGGGTGAACAGGTCGGACGCCAGCATCAGGCCGCCCGCCGCGGTGACGAACCAGGCGACCTGCCGCGGGAACCGGAACAGCAGCACCAGAGAGAAGTCGCAGACCAGCTGCAGCACCAGCCCGGCCGCCGGGCCGAGCGGCCCGGTCGTGACCTCGCCCAGCGCGTAGAGCAGGACGTTCAGCCCCGCGAACGCGAACGCCGCCAGGAACAGCCAGAAGACGTCGGAGCGGCTCGGCCACCACGGCCGCCTGGTGCTGGTCACGCGGTCACGGTAACCGCTCGCGCGGGCCGTCGCGCCGGATGCGCAACCAAAGTTGCGGGTGGGGCGCGGGTGCGCAACTTTCGTCGCCGCGACGATCTCCCTTGCCCCGTTTCGCCGGTGCCCCTCGATCCGGTGGAGTGGACGGACCACAGCGAGGGAGGCAACCGTGGTGACTGTCCAAACGCGACAGACGACGAGCGTGGCGTTCGCCCGGGGCCCGGTGGTGGCGATCGCGGGCCTCGCCGGGCTCGCGCTGCTCCTGACCAGCGGGCGCTACGCCGGCGGGTTCGACGAGCTCTACTTCCTGGTGGCCGGTCGAGATCACCTGAGCTGGGGGTATTTCGACCAGCCACCCCTCATCCCGGCGCTCGCCGCGGCGATGGACCGGCTCGCGCCGGGCTCGCTCGTCGTGCTGCGCCTGCCGATGACGCTCGCGGCGGCCGCGGGGGTGGCCGTCACGGCGCTGATCGCGCGGGAGTTCGGCGGCGGCCGCGGCGCCCAGGCGATGGCGGCGGCCTGCTACGCGACGTCCGGCATCGTCATCGTCAGCCACTGGATCGGGACCTACGTGCTGGACCCGTTCCTGTGGACGGTCGTGGCCTGGCTGCTGGTCCGCTGGACCCGCACCCGCCGCGACGGCCTGCTGGTCTGGGCCGGCGTCGTCACGGCGGTGTCGCTGGAGACGAAGTTCCTGATCCCGGCGTTGTGGGCGGCGGTGCTGCTCGCCGCGCTGGTGGTCGGGCCGCGAGACTTGCTTCGGCGCCCGAAGCTCTGGCTGGGCGCGGCGATCGCCGTCGTCGTCACGGTGCCGACACTGGTTTGGCAAGCTGCGAACGGCTGGCCCTACACCCACATGAGTGAAGTTGTCGCCGCGGAGTTCCCGGGCTACGGCCCGTGGGTGCGCGACGGGCTGCTCGGCGCCGGGATCGGGGTCGGCGTGGTGGCCCTGCTCTACGGCGTCTGGCGGCTGCTGCGGTCGGCGGAGCTGCGGCCGTACCGGTACCTCGGCGTCGCCCTGATCCTCGTGGCGCTGGCCGTGGTCGCGACGCAGGGGCGGTCGTACTACCTGATGGGCTGCTACGCCGTGCCGTTCGCGGCGGCGGCCACCGAGCTGACCCGGCGGAACCTGGCCGGCTGGTGGAAAGCCGTGGCGTGGCCCGCGTTCGTGCTCTCGGCGGTGGTCACGCTCGTCGCGCTGCCGGTGTGGCCGGCTTCGGCGCGGACGTCGTTCGGGCCGTTTTCCCTCGGCAGCGCGTTCGCCCAGGGGGAGCTGCCGCAGCAGGACCTGGCCAAGGTGATCGGGCAGACGTACGCCGCGCTGCCGCCGGCCGTCCGCGCGCGGACGGCGGTCTATTCCGAGATCTACCCGTTCGCGGCGGTGACGGAGTTCTACGGCGCGCCGTACGGCATCCACACCGTCTACAGTGGACACCGGGCCTACTGGTACTTCGGGCCGCCGCCGGACTCGGCCGACGCGGTGCTGTTCGCCGGGTTCGACCCGGGGCTGCTGCGGCCCTACTTCGCGCACGAGACCCAGGTCGTCGACGGGCTGTTGTGGGAGTACGACGGCCGGAACGCGCCCTGGGCACAGATCTGGCCCGCGCTGAAGCGGCAATGAGAGGGAGAAGATGAGCACATTGTCCTTGCCCGCCCAGGCTTACCTGCTGGCGTGCGACACCGGCCGTGACCGGCTGCCGGACCGGCACCGGGTCGCGCCGCTGGTGCGCGCGGCGGCGCTGACGGACCTGGTCCTGCGCGGCCTGGTCGCCGACGACGACGGGCGTCCCGTGGTCACCGGCCCCGGCGGCACCGGCCACCTGGTGCTCGACGACCTGCTGAGCGACCTCGCCGCGGACCCGCACCGCAAGTGGCGCGGCTGGGTCCGCCGCGACGCCCGCGCCACGCTCCAGTCCCTGGAGACCCAGCTCGACGCGGCGGGCACGATCACGCTGCGGACGTCCCGCGTGCTGGGGCTCTTCCCGCGCCGCCGCCCGGTGGTCCGCGACCGGGCCGAGGCGGCCCGGCTGCACGAGGCGGTGGCGGCCGCGCTGCGCGGCGCCGAACCGGCGTCCCAGGTCGACCCGGGGGTGGCCGCGCTGACGTCGCTGGCCGCGGCGGCCGAGCTGGGCACGGTCCTCCCGCGCCGCGACCGGCGGCAGTTCAAGGCCCGGCTCGCGGAGCTGGAGGACCGCGCGGGAGCCGCGGTTCCGGCCCTGCGCAAGGTGGTCCGGGAGCTGAAGGCGGCCCGCACCGCCGCGATCTCGGCCGCCAGCTCGGGCGGCAGCGGCGGCTGACGCCGTACCGGGCCGGACGACACGCGTACCCCGGCGGACGACACGCGTACGCAGGTGGACGACACGCGTACGCAGGTGGACGACACGCGTACGCAGGTGGACGACACGAGCGAGCAGGGAGGGTCTCGCCGTGTCGTCCTCCCGGGTACGCGTGTCGTCCGTCCAGGTACGCGTGTCGTCCGCCGGGCTTCGGCGGCGGCCGAAGTGTCGCCGCCCTACCGTCGGGCCATGGACGAATTTCGTGCACTGCACGTCCCCGGTTCTCCGTTGCTGCTGCCGAACGCGTGGGAGTTCGGCGTCGGCGCGCACCTCGTCGCGCAGGGGTTCCGCGCGCTCGGCACGACCAGCCTCGGCGTGTCGGCGGCGGCGGGGGAGGCCGACGGCGCGCCGTCGACGCGGGACGCGACCGTCGCGCTGGCCGCCCGCCTGGCCCGGCTCGACGCACTGGTCAGCGTCGACATCGCCGACGGCTTCAGCGCGGACCCGGCCGCGGTCGCCGACCTGGCCGAGGAGCTCGCCGCGGCCGGCGCGGTGGGCGTCAACCTCGAAGACGGCCGCGCCGACGGCTCCCTCGCCCCGGTCGAGGTCCAGTCCGCCCTGGTCGAGGCGGTGAAGGAGCGGACGCCCCAGCTCTTCCTCAACGCCCGCACCGACACCCACTGGGCGGGCGACCGCTCGGTGGCCGAAGCCGAGACGCGGGCGCGGGCCTACGTCGCGGCGGGCGCGGACGGCGTGTTCGTGCCCGGCCTCGCCGACCCGGCGGACGTCGAGCGGATCGTCGCGGTCGGCGTCCCGGTCAACCTGCTGTTCCTGCCCGGAAAGGTGACCCTGGCCGGGCTGGCGGAGCTGGGTGTCGCCCGGGTCAGCCTGGGCTCGCTGCCGTACCGGATGGCCCTCGCCGCGGCGGCCGGGACGGCGCTGGCCGTGCGCGACGGCCGTGACCTGCCGCTGACGCCGCCGTCGTACGCCGACGTCACGGCGTTCCTGCCCTAAACGGGTTGCGCCGGTCTGCTTGGCTCGGGGCATGCGCGCCTTCGGAGCCGACTTCGCCGTCCCGCCCGGGTACCTCAACACGCCGAGCATGGGCATCCCGCCCGCGCCGGTCGCCGCGGCCGTGGCGGAGTCGGTCGAACACTGGCGGACCGGGGCGAGCCGGCCCGGGGACTTCGACGAGTACGTCGCCCGCTCGCGGGCCGGGTTCGCCCGGCTGCTCGGGGTCGAGGCCGGGCGGGTCGCGATCGGCGCGTCCGTCTCGCAGGTGATCGCGAACGTCGCCGCCGCGCTGCCGGACGGCACCCGCGTGCTCACCGCCGAAGGCGACTTCACCAGCGTGACCTTCCCGTTCGCGGCCTGCGGGCACCGCGTCACCGAAGTTCCGCTGGACGAGCTGGCCGGGCGCGTCGAAGGGCACGACGTCGTCGCCGTCAGCGTCGTCCAGTCCGCCGACGGCCGGATCGCCGACCTCCCCTCGCTGCGGGCCGCGGCCGAGGCCGCCGGCGCGGCGGTGCTGCTCGACGCGACGCAGGCCGCCGGCTGGCTGCCGCTGGAGCTCGCCTGGGCGGACTGGGTGGTCGCGGCGGGCTACAAGTGGCTGCTCTCGCCGCGCGGCAGCGCCTGGCTGGCGGTCCGGCCGGACGCCCAGGACCGCACCCGCGCGGTCGCGGCCAACTGGTACGCGGGGGAGGACCCGTGGGCCACCGTCTACGGCCTCCCGCTGCGCCTGGCCGGCGACGCCCGCGCGTTCGACCTCTCCCCGGTCTGGCTGGCCCAGGTGGGCGCGGCCGCCGCGCTGGAGTACCTCGGCGGGCTCGACCTCGCGCAGGTCAGGGCGCACAACACCGGACTGGCCGACACGCTGCTCGAGAAGCTCGGGCTACCGCCGCGGGGCAGCGCGATCGTGTCCCTCGAGGCCGACCCGGAACGGGTGGCCGCGGCCGGGATCGTCTCCGGGGTGCGCAACGGGAAGGTGCGGGTCGGCTTCCACCTCTACAACACCGCTGACGACGTCGAACGCGTCTTACACGCATTCGAGTGAACGCCGCCGAGCGAGTGAACTACCGTATGGCGTCGTGGTTGGTGCGCATTTCACCCCAGGCCCGTCCGACACGGCCCCGCTGGGCGCGGTTCCCCCGCAGCCCCGCCCGCCCGTGCCCGGCCCACCGGCGCGTGACACCCGGACCCTGGTTCTCAGGGGCGCCGGGCTGGTCGCGATCGCCGTGATCTCGGGACTGCTCTGGTTCCTGATCCGGCACGACTCCTCGCCGGACGAGCCGACGGCGCAGCCGCCGGCCAAGAGCACCGGGCAGTACACGTTCACGCCGGTCGCCGGGCCGGTGCGGTCGACGGACTGCGCCGCGAAGTCCTACGGCAAGACCCAGGCCTTCTTCCAGGACAGCCCGTGCCAGTCGCTGGTCCGCGCGCTCTACACGACGGAGTCGGGCGGCGCGAAGGCGCTGGTGTCGGTGGTGCTGGTGGGGATGCCGGACTCGGCGAAGGCGAAGGCCCTCAAGACGCTGACCGAGCAGGACGGCACCGGCAACGTCACCGACCTGGTCAAGGACAAGACGTTCGCCGGCTCCGGCACCCCGAGCGTGAGCAGCGAGAACGCCGCGTACGCCTCCCGGGTCGAGGGCACGAACACGACGATCGTGCTGGGCGACTTCTACGACAAGCACAAGGACAAGGCCCTGCTCGACAAGATCGTCAAGGACGCCCTGCGCCTGTCCGGCGACTTCGGCTGACCTGCTCCAGACGTCCGTGAAGGCCACTCGGAGTCCCTCAACGTGGCCTTCACGGACTTACGGGGTCAGCTGGCCTGGCCGGGCATGGCGACGGCGGTGGGCTTCTCGCCCGCCTCGGAGCGCCACGGCGTCCCGCGCCGCGAAGCCGCCACCAGCGCGTGCAGGGCCGTCGTGCGCAGGCCCGCGTCGTCGGTGTGGTTGACCACGGCCAGCCACGCCGACGCGCAGTCGGCCTCGGCCGTCGCGACCACCAGCGCGGCCGACGCCGTGTCGGTCACCGGCTTCTTCGGGTTGTACGCCGCCTCCGGCGCCACCGGGGTCGCCCCGGCGGCCGCGAGCATCGTCTGCAGCAGGTCGCGCCGCTGGGTGTGCTCGGCGACGCCGCCCTTCTCCGCGTCGCCGAAGTCGGCCGGCAGGAACGCGCCGACCAGCCCGTAGACCCAGACCGCGGCGTGCTCGGCGGCGAGCGCCTGCTGCAGCGGGTCCACGGCCTCCGCGGGGACGGCGCCGGCCGGCGCGGCCGCGGCCGGGGCGTCCTCGCCCGGGCCCAGCGCCGGGGCGATGCGCTGCAGGGCCGCGCAGCCCGCGGCGATCGCCGCGACCATCCCGGCGCGGTAGCGCGGCAGGCCGCCGACGAGGTCTTCGGCCTGCTTGCGCGAGGTCGCCAGCCGCTCCTTCAGGTCGCTCAGCGACGCCGCGGCCGGCGGCGGCGCGGACGACGACGGCTTCGGCCGGTTCAGCCGGTCCACTTCGGACTTCAGCGCGGCCGCGTGCGCCGCGCGTGCGTCGGCGAGCTGGCCGGCGGCGTCGGCGTCCTTGCCCTTGGCCAGTGCCCGCGCGGCCGCGGCGTCCGCGTCGGCGGCGGCCAGGAGCGGCTGCAGGGGGTCGGGGCTTTCGTCGTAGCCGGGCCCGCAGGCGGCCAGCGGCACGGCCAAAGCGGCCAGTGAGGCCGCCGCCCCGAAGCGGAGGGCGGCACGGCGGGTCAGCTCGGTCGGTCTTCCGGTCACGTCGGCCCATCCTGCCAGGCCCCGGGGCGGGACCGCCGCTCGCGCGTCGTGACGGGGCGACCGGATAAGCTGGTCCACCACCGACCCGAACCCCACCCCCACCCCGACCGAGGAGAGCCCCACGTGCCAGGAGAACTCGCCAGCCGGCTTCAGCCGATAGTGGCCGAAGCCGTCACCGCCGCGGGTTTCGACCTCGATTCCTTCGAGGTGCAGCAGGCCGGCCGGCGGCAGCTGGTCAAGGTCGTCGTCGACTCCGACGACGGCATCGGGCTGGACGAGGTCGCCGAGGTCAGCCGCAAGGTCGCGGCGGCGCTCGACGAAAACGAGCACGTGCTCGCGAGCGCGTACACGCTGGAAGTCACTTCGCCGGGCCTGGACCGGCCGCTCACCGAGCAGCGGCACTGGCGCCGCGCGCGGTTCCGCCTGGTGAAGGTCACCCCCGCCGAGGGCGACGCCTTCGTGGGCCGGGTCGGTCACGCGGGCGCGGACGCCGCCCGTGTCCTCGTCGGCGGCGAGCTGCGCGACGTCCGCTACGCCCACGTGGCGAAGGCGGTCGTCGAGATCGAGTTCAAGCAGCCGCCGGCCGAGGACCTGAAACTGCTGGAGAACGACGCGTCCGGCATGATCGGCGCCGGTCAGGCCGAGACGGAGAAGGGGTCGAAGTGAACGTCGACATCGCCGCACTGAGGGCGATCGAACGGGACAAGGACATCCCCTTCGAAACGGTGATCGAGGCCATCGAGACGGCCTTGCTCACCGCTTACAAGCACACCGAGGGGCACCAGCCGCACGCCCGCATCGACATCGACCGCAAGACCGGCCTGGTGCGCGTGCTCGCGCGCACGCTGACCCACGACGGCGAGACCGACGAGGAGTGGGACGACACCCCCGAGGGGTTCGGCCGCATCGCCGCCACCACCGCGCGCCAGGTCATCCTGCAGCGGCTGCGCGACGCCGAGCACGAGAAGACCTTCGGCGAGTTCTCCACCAAGGAGGGCGAGATCGTCGCCGGCGTCATCCAGCGCGACGCCCGCGCCAACGCGCGCGGCATGGTCGTGGTCCAGGTGGGTGACACCGAGGGCGTGCTGCCGTCGGCCGAGCAGGTGGCCGGCGAGTCGTACGAGCACGGCAGCCGGATCAAGGCCTACGTGGTCACCGTCTCGCGCGGCAACCGCGGCCCGCAGATCACGCTCTCGCGCTCGCACCCCAACCTGGTGCGCAAGCTGTTCGCGCTGGAGGTCCCGGAGATCGCCGACGGGACGGTCGAAATCGCCGCCGTGGCGCGCGAACCGGGGCACCGCACGAAGATCGCCGTGAAGTCGACCGTGCCGGGCGTCAACGCCAAGGGCGCCTGCATCGGCCCGGTCGGCGCGCGCGTGCGCAACGTCATGAGCGAGCTGGCCGGTGAGAAGATCGACATCATCGACTACTCGGAGGACCCGGCCCGGTTCGTGGGGAATGCGCTGTCCCCCGCGAAGGTTGTGTCTGTTCGAGTAGTGGACGAGCGGGGCAAGACCGCCCGCGTCGTGGTGCCGGACTTCCAGCTGTCGCTGGCGATCGGCAAGGAGGGCCAGAACGCCCGCCTCGCCGCCCGCCTGACCGGCTGGCGGATCGACATCCGCAGCGATGCCGCACCGGTCGAGGACGAGGGTGATCAAGACCACGCCGGTCCGGCGCGGCCCGCCGCGACAACCGGTTCGGCTGAGTGAAGGTCGAAGCGCTAGACTCAGGAGTGGTTCGAAGCCCGCGGCGGGTAGCCGAGCACCAGCCCCACCGAGAATTCCCGGTGCGGACTTGTGTCGGCTGCAAGCGGCGGGCGTTGGCAGGTGAGCTGCTGCGCGTGGTCGCGGTGGCCGGACGGGTGGTCGTCGACGGACGTCGTCGGCTCCCGGGCCGGGGGGCATGGCTGCACCCCGACCCGGACTGTCTGGCCAAAGCCGAACGGCGGCGGGCTTTCCCGAGGGCTTTGCGAGCTCCGGGAGCGCTCGACGTCCGCGAGGTCCGCGAGTACGTCGAGCACGCTGCGCATCACGGAGCCGGGACGTCCCCGGCTCCGCGAGGAACGAAGGAAGCAGGTCGACCCGTCATGAGTCAGCCGTGAAGCTGAAGCCATGAACGCGAGACAATAAGGACGAGGTCAGCGGGTCACCCGCCTGGCCTCCCCTAGATGAGGAGAGCTGTGCCAGGCAAGGCCCGCGTACACGAGCTCGCTAAGGAGCTCGGCATCACCAGCAAGGACGTTCTCGCCAAGTTGAAGGAACAGGGCGAGTTCGTCAAGTCCGCGTCGTCCACGGTCGAGGCGCCCGTCGCCCGCCGTCTCCGTGACGCGTACGCCCCCAAGGGCGCCAAGAAGCCGGGGCCGACCCCCGGCCCGTCGGCGCGCCCCGGGCCCCCGGCCGCGAAGCCGGGCGCGCCCGCCCCCAAGCCCGCGTCGCCCGCTCCCCAGCAGCAGGTGCCCGCGGCCAAGGCCGCCCCCGCGGCGGCCCCGCAGCAGCAGGCACCGGCCTCGAAGCCGGCCGCCGCCCCGGGTGGTGCCCGTCCCGCGGGTCCCGGCCCCCGGCCCGGCCCGCGTCAGCAGCCGGCGGCGCCCGCTCCCCAGGAGCAGCTCCCGGCCGCGAAAGCCGAAGCGCCTGCCGCACCCCCCAAGCAGGAGACCCCGGCCGCGCCCCCCGCGGGCAACACCGGTTCGGTCGTCCCGCCGAAGCCGCAGGGCCCCAAGCCCGGCGGTCCCAAGCCCGGTCCGCGCACCCCGCGGGTCGGCAACAACCCGTTCGGCGTCGGTTCCGGCGCCCCGCCGCGTCCGCAGGGCCCGCGCCCCGGTGGCGGCCAGGGCGGCGACAACCGCCCGCCGCGTCCCGGTGGGACCGGTGGCGGCGGTGACCGTCCGGCCCCGCGTCCCGGTGGTGGCGCCGGTGGCAACCGGCCGAGCCCGGGCAACATGCCCCCGCGGCCGAACCCCGGCATGATGCCGGGCCGCACGCAGCGTCCGGCCGGTCCCGGTGGCGGCGCTCGTGGTGGACCCGGTGGCGGCGCCCGTGGCGGTCCTGGTGGCGGCGCCCGTGGCGGCCCCGGTGGCGGTGGCGGCGGTTTCCGTGGCGGTCCCGGTGGCGGTGGCGGCGGCGGTGGCTTCCGCGGCGGTCCCGGTGGCGGCGGCGGTGGCGGCGGCTTCCGCCCGGGTGGCGGCGGCCCCGGTGCCGGTGCCCCGGCCGGTGGTGGCGGCGGCTTCCGCGGTGGCGGCGGCCGTGGCGGCCCCGGTGGCCGTGGTGGCACGGCGGGTGCCTTCGGGCGCCCGGGTGGTCCCTCGCGCAAGGGTCGCAAGTCGAAGCGGCAGAAGCGCCAGGAGTACATGGACAACATGCAGGCGCCCAGCGTCGGCGGCGTCCGCCTGCCCAAGGGGCAGGGCGAGACGATCCGGCTGCCGCGTGGCGCTTCGCTGACCGACTTCGCCGAGAAGATCGACGCCAACCCGGCTTCGCTGGTGCAGGTGCTCTTCCACCTCGGCGAGATGGTCACCGCGACGCAGTCCGTGTCGGACGACATCCTCGAGCTGCTCGGCGGCGAAATGAACTACAACGTTCAGGTCGTCAGCCCCGAGGAGGAGGACCGCGAGCTGCTGGAGACCTTCGACATCACCTACGGCGACGACGCGGGTGGCGAAGAGGATCTGCAGGTCCGGCCGCCGGTCGTGACCATCATGGGTCACGTCGACCACGGTAAGACCCGCCTGCTCGACACGATCCGGAAGACGAAGGTCCGCGAGAGCGAGGCCGGCGGCATCACGCAGCACATCGGTGCGTACCAGATCGAGACCGAGCTCGAGGGCAACCCGCGCCTGATCACCTTCATCGACACCCCGGGTCACGAGGCGTTCACCGCCATGCGTGCCCGTGGTGCCAACTCGACCGACATCGCGGTGATCGTGGTGGCGGCCGACGACGGTGTGATGCCGCAGACGGTCGAGGCGATCAACCACGCACAGGCCGCCAAGGCCCCGATCGTGGTCGCGATCAACAAGATCGACAAGGAAGGCGCGAACCCGGACAAGATCCGGCAGCAGCTGACCGAGTACGGCCTGGTCGCCGAGGAGTACGGCGGCGACACGATGTTCGTCGAGATCTCCGCGCGGCAGAACATCAACATCGACGGCCTGCTCGAGGCGATCCTGCTGACCGCCGACGCCGCTCTGGACCTCCGGGCCAACCCGGACATGGAGGCCCAGGGTGTCGCGATCGAGGCGCACCTCGACCGCGGCCGCGGCCCGGTGGCCACCGTCCTGGTCCAGCGCGGCACGCTGCGCGTCGGTGACTCGGTCGTGGCGGGTGACGCCTACGGCCGCGTCCGCCGGATGGTCGACGAGCACAACGTCGACGTGACCGAGGCGCTGCCGTCGCGTCCCGTCCAGGTCATCGGGTTCACCTCGGTGCCGGGCGCGGGCGACACCTTCCTGGTGGTCGACGAGGACCGCGTCGCCCGGCAGATCGCCGAGCGCCGCTCCGCTCGTACGCGCAACGCGCTCAACGCGTCGCGCCGCAAGCGGGTCAGCCTCGAGGACCTCGACTCCGCCTTGAAGGAGACGAACAGCCTCAACCTGATCATCAAGGGTGACAACTCGGGTACCGTCGAGGCCCTCGAAGCATCGCTGCTGCAGCTGGACGTCGGCGACGACGTCGAGCTGAACGTGGTGCACCGCGGTGTCGGTGGCGTGACCGAGTCGGACATCGACCTGGCGACCGCGTCCGACGCGATCGTCCTCGGGTTCAACGTCCGCGCCCAGGGCAAGGCGACCGAGCGGGCCACCCGCGAGGGCGTCGACGTCCGCTACTACACGGTCATCTACCAGGCGATCGACGAGATCGAGCAGGCCCTCAAGGGCATGCTCAAGCCGGAGTACGAAGAGGTCGAGCTGGGCCGCGCGGAGGTGCGCGAGGTCTTCAAGTCCTCCAAGATCGGCACGATCGCGGGTTGCCTGGTCATGTCCGGCGAGATCCGGCGCAACGCGCGCGCCCGGCTGCTGCGCGACGGCACTGTCGTCGCGGAGAACCTGCCGGTCAGCTCGCTGCGGCGGTTCAAGGACGACGTGGTCGAGGTCCGCGAGGGCTACGAGTGCGGTCTGACGCTGGGCTCGTACGGTGACCTCAAGGTCGGCGACCTGATCGAGACCTACGAGCAGCGCGAGAAGCCGCGGGCGTAACGCTTCCGGTCCCGGGTGTGCGGTTTCGGCCGCACACCCGGGTTTCGCGTCCTATCCCTACGACACCACCTCATTTGCCTATGTTCGTCGGAGCTCTTGAGCTCGACATCCTGCTCGGCGACGTCCATTCGCTGAAGCAGAAGCGATCCGTGGTCCGGCCGGTGCTGGCGGAGGTGCGCAAGCGCTTCGCCGTGTCGGTGGCCGAGGCCGGTCACACCGACCTGCACCGGCGGACCCTCATCGGGGTGGCCGTGGTCGCCGAAGGTGGCGAGCACGTCCGTGACGTGCTCGACTCGTGTGAGCGGTACGTGGCCAGCCGGCCGGAATTCGAGCTGCTCACCGCGCGCCGGCGGCTGCTCGGTCCAGAAGACTAGGAGAAAGACATGGCTGATCCTGCTCGGGCTCGCAAGCTCGCCAAGCGGATCTCGCAGATCGTCGCGTCGGCGATCGAACACGAGGTCAAGGACTCCCGGCTGGACTACGTGACCATCACGGACACGAAGGTCACCGGCGACCTGCACGACGCCACGGTGTACTACACGGTGCTCGGCGAGAAGCTGGACGTCCCCCCGGACTTCACCGGCGCCGCCCTCGCGCTCGAATCGGCGCGCGGGATGCTCCGCACCAAGGTCGGGCAGGGCACCGGGGTCCGCTACACGCCGACCCTGACGTTCGTGGCCGACACGATCCCCGAAGAGTCGAAGCGCATCGAGGACCTGCTCGCGAAGGCCCGTGAGGCCGACGCGGAGGTCGCCCGCCGCTCGGCGGGGGCGCAGCACGCGGGCGAACCCGACCCGTACAAGGCGCCCCGCGAAAGCGAAGACGAAGACGAGCTCGCGGAGGAGGAGAGCCGGGGCTGACCCGTGCTCTCCCGCCGCGGCCTGCTCGCCGGCAGCGCACTCGCGCTGCTGGCGGGCTGCTCGTCGCCGCCGTCCGGTCCACCACCCGGCCCGCCCGCGGTGCCGGTCCCGTCCGGACCGGCACCCCTGCGCGAGCCGGTGACGGTGCAGCGGATGCCGTCGGCGGCCCGCGGCACCGACGTCGACCTGGTCCTGATCAGCCCCGAAGGCGTTCCCGCTTCGGGGCTGCCGGTGTGCCTGGCCCTGCACGGCCGGGGCGCCCGCGCCCGCACGTTCCTGGAGCTGGGCGTCCCCGCCGCGCTGACCGCGGCGGTGCGCGCGGGTGTCCCGCCGTTCGCGATCGCCGCGGTCGACGGCGACCACTATTGGGTGGGCGTCGGCGACGAGGACGACCCGCAGAAGATGCTCACCGACGAGGTCCCCGCGTGGGTGCGGCAGCGTGACCTGCAACCGCCGTCGGCGGTGCTCGGCATTTCGATGGGCGGGTTCGGGGCCCTTCGGTACGCCCGGGCCCACCCGGACCTGAAGGCGGCCGCCGTGGCGAGCGCCGCGCTGTTCGTCAGCTGGCCGGACGCCCGCGCCCGCAAGGTGTTCGCGGATGAAGCCAACTGGCGCGCGGAAGAGCCGCTGCTGCACCCGGACGAGCTGCGCGGCGCGAGCCTCGGGGTGTGGTGCGGTGAGTCGGACCCGTTCGAGGGCGCGGACCGCAAGCTGGTGAAGGCGGTGTCCCCGGCCGTGGCGCGGTTCTCGCCGGGCAAGCACGAAGACGCGTACTGGCGCGGGGTGCTGCCCGACGTCCTCGAGTTCGCCGGGCGGCGGATCACCCCAGCTGGCTGATGCGGACCATGTTGCCCGCGGGGTCGCGGAACGCGCAGTCGCGGACGCCGTAGGGCTGGTCCATCGGCTCCTGGACGACGTCGGCGCCGCTGGACTGGACCTGGTCGAACGTGCCCGCCAGGTCCGAGGACGCCAGCACGATCGACGCGTAGCTGCCCTTGGCCATCAGCTCGGCGATCGTGCGGCGCTCGTCGTCGGTGAGGCCGGGGTCGGCCGCCGGCGGGTGCAGGACGATCGACGTGTGCGGCTGGTCGGCCGGGCCGACCGTGATCCAGCGCATCTCGCCGTACCCGACGTCGTTGCGCACCTCGAAACCCAGTGCGTCACGGTAGAAGGCGAGCGAGGCGTCGGGATCGTCGGCCGGGAGGAACGTGTGCTGGATGATGAGGTTCATGCCGGTCACGATAGGTCGGCGCGGGTGGGCGTCGCTTCTCGATTCCTGATCGGCCGCATGACCTGCTTGGCCAGGCAGGTGGGGATGCCCTCGCCGTCGCCGGCCGCCATCCGCTTGTAGACGCTCGGCGAGATGCCGACCAGCTCGGAGAACCGCGTGCTGAACGTCCCCAGCGACGAGCACCCGACCGCGAAGCAGACCTCGGTGACCGAGAGGTCGCCCCGGCGCAGCAGGGTCATCGCCCGTTCGATCCGCCGGGTCATCAGGTAGCTGTAGGGCGACTCGCCGAAGGCGGCGCGGAACTCCCGGCTCAGGTGCCCCGCGGAGACGTGGACCCCGCGCGCCAGCGCCTCGACGTCCAGCGGCTGCGCGTAGTCACGGTCGATCCGGTCGCGGACGCGGCGCAGCAGGACGAGGTCGCGCAGGCGCGCGTCTGATCTGCCGGTCACGCCCCTCAGCATGCCCGCTGGTTCGCGTCATCGCAAAGGCGGACGCCGGGCGAACAGGATCGCTTGCGGAACGTCGTCATCGGGGCTCATCAGCCATTCCGCTTCGATCTCGAACCCCGCGTCGCGCGCCAGGGCCGCCACCTGCTCCGGGCGGCGGCGGTGGACGTGCACCTTCATCGGGTGGCCGCCGTAGCCCTGGGTCTTCAGCCGGGACTCGGTCCCGACGTGGTAGCCGATCACCACCCGGCCGCCCGGCTGCAGCACCCGGTGGAAGTGGCCGAGCACGCCGGGCACCTCGTCGTCCGGGATGTGGATCAGCGACCAGAACGCGAGCACGCCCGCGACCGACGCGTCGGCGAGTGGCAGGTCCGTCATCGAGCCCACCTCGAACCGGATGCCGGGGTACGCCTCGCGGGCCAGTTCGATCATCGACGGCGAGAGGTCGACGCCGGACACGTCGAGGCCCAGCGAGGCCAGGTGGGCGGTGAAGTGCCCCGGCCCGCAGCCGACGTCCACGACCGGGCCGCCGGCCTGTTCCGCGAACAGCGCGAGCGCCGCCCGGAGGTACGGCTGGGTCGTGACGGCGTCGCGCACGATGCCGGCGTAGCTCGACGCCACGGTGTCGTACGAAGTGCGCGTGTCCGCGAGCCAGTCGGTCACGGCAGCGGATGGGCGGCCGGGGCGCGCAGGCCGTCGAGGACCAGGGCGAGCCCGCGCCGCCAGTCCGGGGCCGCCGTCGCCGCCGCGAACACCACCGCCAGGTCCGGCAGGCGGAAGTCCGGCCGCAGCGCGCCGGCCTCCTGCGCCCGCGTGATGATCCGCTCCATCCGGGAACCGTTGGCCCGCTTGGCCTTTTCGAGACCCGAGGCCGGGTCGAACGTCCGCGAGCACACCTCGGTGAAGCCGCGGTCGGTCACCTGCATCCGGATCGAGCGCTCGAGGTACCGCACGAAACCGTCCCACGGGTCCGCGCACGCGAGGGCCTCGTCGCCGACCGCCTGGGCCTCCTCCAGCGTCGGCAGGAACGCGGCCTCGACGAGGTCCGCCCGGGTCGGGAAGCGGTTGTAGAGCGTGCCGATCGCGACCTCGGCGCGGCGGGCGATCTCGTCGAGCGGGGCGTCGACGCCCTTGGCGCCGAACACCTCCCGCGCGGCCGCCACCAGCGCCTCGCGGTTGCGCCGGGCGTCCGCGCGCAGGGGGCGCTGCTCCACCGTCACGGTCCGCAGTCTAGCGGTCCGGGTTGCCTCCTGATCGGAACCTCACAGTGCCCGCGCGCGGTCGCCGCCGGGAGCACAATGGGGGACAGCGGGGGTGACCCGCGTCGAGGCGGCCCAGCGAGGGGAGGTCGGCAGCATGCACTCCGATCTCTCGCCGTCGGGCCGCACCGGAGTCCTCCTGGTCGGGACGCGCGGGCCGCGCGGTCCCGGGGAGGTGCTGATCAGGATCCGGGGTGGCTTGGAAACCTTCCTGGCCTGGTCCGACACGGAGCTGCCGAAGGGGACGACCGTGCTGGTCGTCGAAACCCGGGGACGGCGCACGGTCGACGTCGTGGCGTGGGACGTCCCCGAACCCACGCCGGAACCCACTACCTAGTGTTCGTCTAAGGACAGTCGATGTTCGGTTATCGCGTTCCCGCCCCCAACGAAGCGATGCTCATCTCGGGCGGGAAGAACAGCAGTGGCGCGGCGCCGTTCCGGGTCGTCACCGGCCACGGTGCGTTCGTCATGCCGATCTTCCGGAAAGTCCGGTTCCTGACACTGGCGATGAACGAAGCCGAAGTGACCGAAGTGTGCGTCACGAAACAGGCCATCGCCCTGACCGTGCGGGCGGTGATCGCGTTCAAGGTCGGCAACGACACCGAGAGCATCGTCAACGCCGGCCAGCGGTTCCTCTCCGACCAGGACCAGATGTCCGTGCTGACCGGCCGGATCTTCTCCGGTCACCTGCGCTCGATCATCGGCTCGATGACGGTCGAGGAGATCATCACCGAGCGGCAGAAGCTCGCCACCGAAGTGCTGGACGGCTCGGCGGTGGAGATGGCGAAGATCGGCCTGTCGGTCGACGCGCTGCAGATCCAGTCGATCGACGACATGAAGCTCGGCTACATCGCCGCGATGGCCGCGCCGCACAACGCCGCCATCCAGCGGGACGCCCAGATCGCCCAGGCCGTGGCGAACAAGCGGGCGGCCGAGGCCGAGCAGGAGTCGCAGCGCACGCAGGCGGAGTACGCCCGGCAGACGTCGATCGTGCAGGCGCAGTACCGCGCCGAGGTCGAGGCGGCCCAGGCCGAGGCGGCCCAGGCCGGGCCGCTCGCGCAGGCGAAGGCGCAGCAGGAGGTCATCGACGCGCGGACCGAGCTGGCCCAGCGCGAAGCCGAGCTGCGGCAGCAGCAGCTGGTGGCCGAGGTCATCAAGCCGGCCGACGCGGAGGCCGAGCGGATCCGCATCCTCGCGCTGGCCGACGCGGAGAAGATGCGCGTGCAGGCGGAAGCGGCGGCGTCGAACAACCGCGTCGCGCTCGACCGGATGCTCATCGACCAGCTGCCCCTGATCGTCAAGGAGGCCGGGCGCGGCCTGGCCGGCGCGAACGTCAACATCCTCAACGGCGCCGACGGCCTCGGCGAGATGGCCGCCGGCCTCGTCGGCCAGGGACTGTCCATCTTGGACTCGGTGAAGCGCGGCCTGAGCACTGCGCCCGCGCCGGCCCCGGCACCCGCGCCGGAGACGAATGGCCAGGCGCTGCCGAAGCCGGGTGAGCTGACGCAGTCTTAAGAAGCCGGTTTCGCCGCGACGACCAGGTCACGCAGGATGGCCTGGTCGACGCGGTGGGCGAAGCCGTCGTACGGGCCGCCTTCGCGGACGTCGAGGCCGGCCTTCTGCAGGACCGCGACCAGCTCTTCGCGGGGCAGCACGGTGGTGTTCCACGAGATGCCGAGCGCGCCGCCCGGCTTCAGCACCCGGGTCCACACCGGGATCGCCGCCGCGAGCAGGTCGCGCGGGCTGCGCTGCAGGCCGGCTTCGCGGTGGCTGCCGTGCTGCACGCCGTACGGCGCGTCCGTGACGATCACGTCGCAGGAGTTCGCGCGCAGGATCTCGTCCGTCGTCAGGGTGTCCGCGTTGAAGTACGCGAGCTTGCGGGTTTCGCCCGCCTTGTAGTCCTCTTTGCTGAACGCGTACTCGATGTCGAGGCGGCGCCCGAGCCGCACCTTGTTGCGGCGCAGGAAACCGGACTCGGCCGTGTGCTTGACGCGCTTGTTCCGCAGCCACGTCTTGATGAACGCCTCGTAGGCCTCGAAGTCCTTGGCGTCGACGTCCAGGCCGGTCGCGTGCAGGCCGTACATGATCGCCTGGTTGAGCGTGGTGCCGCGGCCGCAGAGCGGGTCGAGCAGGTAGCGCGGCTTGTCCGACAGCGCGTCCGCGGTGGCCAGCAGCGTGACGTTCAGCAGGAGCTTGGTGAACGACTCGTTGGTCTTGCCGGCGTACTTCTGGATGGTCAGCAGGTCCGAGTCGGCCTTCGCGAGCGGTGTCACGGTCACCGGGCGCAGGACGTCGCCCTCCAGCCGGAACAGGGCGTACAGCGACGACAGGTTCGACAGCAGCGCGATGTCACGCTCGCCGAGCGGCGCGGACGTGGTGAACCGGACATAGCCGACGCCGCCGAGCTCGACGTCCTCGATGCCGGACAGCTCGGCCGCCAGCGCCGTGCCGAACACCGCCAGCTCGGCGCGCAGCAACGCGGGGGAGGAGGCGGCGTAGACCCGGTTGGCGGACGGGTGGACCAGGATCACGTACTCGGACATCCCGCAGAGCGTAGCGTGACGCACCGTGACCCCTACTTTGGCGCAGGACATCCGGGCCGCGGCCGCGCTGCTGGCCTCGGCCACCGACGTGACGGTGCTCGGGCACGTCCGGCCGGACGCGGACGCGCTGGGCAGCGCCCTCGCCCTCGGCCGGGCCCTGCTCCGGCGGGGCGCGCGGGTGCGCGTCTCCTTCGGCGAGCCGGACGAGGCCCCGGAGACGCTGCGGTGGCTCGACGAGGACGCCCTGCTCACCCACCCGGACGACCTGCCCGACACCGAGGCGCTGCTGGTCTGCGTCGACACACCGGTGCCGAAGCGGCTGGGCCGGCTGGCCGGGCGCGTCGAGCTGGCCGGTGACGTGCTGGTGATCGACCACCACGCGACCAACACGTTCTACGGCACCTGCAACGTGGTCGACGAGAGCGCCGAGGCGAGTGCGATCCTCGTGTTCCGCGTCCTGGACGCGATGGGCGTCGAGCTCGACGAGCCGATCGCGCGCGGGCTGTACGCCGGGATCGTCACCGACACCAGCGGGTTCCGCCGCGCGAGCCCGGAGACCCACCGGATGGCGGCGCGGCTGCTGGAGGCGGGCGTCGACCCGGAGTCGGTGGTGCGGCGGATCGTCGACGAACGGCCGTTCGCCTGGCTGCCGATGCTGTCGTCGGTGCTGGCCGGCGCCGAGCTGGAGCCGGAAGCCGCACAGGGCAAGGGTTTCGTGCACGCGGTCGTCGATGTCGACGCCGCGGCCAAGGTGCGGGCCGAGGAGGTCGAGTCGGTCATCGACGTCGTCCGCTCGGTGCGCGAGGCGGCCGTGGCGGCGGTGCTGAAGCAGGACCCGTCGAACCCCGGGCAGTGGCAGATCTCGTTGCGCTCCATCGGGATCGACGTCTCCGCGGTGGCCGCGGAGTTCGGCGGCGGCGGGCACCGGCAGGCCGCGGGGTGCACGATCGCGGGCACCGCCGAGGAGGTCCTCGCGGGCCTGCGCGACGCCCTGGACCGGGCACCGCTGCTCTAGGCCGTCCACAGTGGATTGTGGGGCCGGGCTTCCCGCCGGCCGGGATTGTCGGTGGCGGCGGTTAGAGTCCGGTTCGTGGTGAACGTGGAGGAGAACGAGCGGGTCCCGGCCCGGCGCGTGCTGGGCCTGGCGGTGCCGGCGCTGGGCGTGCTGGCCGCCGAGCCGTTGTACGTGCTGGTCGACACGGCGGTGGTCGGCCACCTCGACGCGCTCTCGCTGGCCGGGCTCGCGCTCGGCGGCGTGGTGCTGGCGCAGGTGTCGAGCCAGCTGACGTTCCTGTCGTACGGCACGACGTCGCGCACCGCCCGGCTGCACGGCGCCGGGCGGCGGGCCGACGCGGTCCGCGAGGGCGTCCAGGCGACGTGGCTGGCGGTGTTCGTCGGGCTGGTCGTGCTGGTCGCCGGGCAGCTGCTGGCCTGGCCGATCGCGCGGGTGCTCTCGGGCAGCGACCAGATCGCCGAAGCCGCGGTGTCGTGGGTGCGGATCGCGCTGTTCGGGGCGCCGCTGATCCTGGTCACGATGGCCGGCAACGGCTGGATGCGCGGGGTGCAGGACGCCGCGAGGCCGTTGCGGTACGTGCTGGCGGGCAACGGGATCTCGGCCGTGCTGTGCCCGGTGCTCGTCTACTGGGCCGGGCTCGGCCTGGAGGGCTCGGCGATCGCGAACGTCGTGGCGCAGGTGATCTCGGCGTCGCTGTTCTTCGTCGCGCTGGTCAAGGAGAAGGTCGGCCTGCGGCCGGACTTCAAGGTGATGCGCGCCCAGCTCGGCCTGGGCCGTGACCTGGTGCTGCGCAGCCTCGCGTTCCAGGCGTGCTTCGTCTCGGCGGCGGCCGTCGCGGCCCGGACGTCGACCGAGGCGGTGGGCGCGCACCAGGTGGTGCTGCAGCTGTGGACGTTCCTGGCGCTGGTGCTGGACTCGGTGGCGATCGCGGCGCAGTCCCTGGTCGGCGCCGCGCTCGGGGCCGGCGCGGCCCGGCAGGCGCGCGGGGTCGCGAACCAGATCACCGGCTACGGCCTGCTGATGGGGTGCTTCCTGGGTGTGCTGTTCGCGGCGCTGTCGTGGGTGCTGCCGCACGCGTTCACCTCCGACGCGGGGGTGCTCGCGGAGATCCCGCACGCGTGGTGGTTCTTCGTCGCGCTGCAGCCGATCGCGGGGGTGGTGTTCGCCCTGGACGGCGTGCTGCTCGGCGCGGGTGACGCGGCCTTCCTCCGCAACGCGACCCTCGGCAGCGCGGCCCTGGGTTTCCTGCCGCTGATCTGGGCGTCCCTCGCCTTCGGCTGGGGCCTCACGGGCATCTGGACCGGCCTGTCCCTGTTCATGGTCCTGAGGCTCGCGTTCGTCCTGGTCCGCTGGCGCTCGGGCCACTGGGCGGTCACCGGCGCCATCCGCCCCGCCTGAACGGTCGGCTCGCGTACCCAGGGAGTCGGCCCTCTGGGTCCGGGTCAGCGGCGGGAGTGGCGGATGCGGCGGTCCACCAGTCGCCGCAGGAAGGGGGCCGCCAGCGGGCCCAGGGCGGCCAGCAGGGCCACCGAGCGGTCCGGGTAGACCGCGTAACGCTCCCGCTCCACCGCGCGGACGATCGCCGTCGCCACGGCCTCGGCCGCCAGCGGGCGGATCGTGCCGCTGATCGCCGCCGTCTCCGCCGGTTTGTAGCGGTTCTCCTCGGCCAGCTGGGGTGTGTCGACGTCCGGCGGGTAGACGCAGGCGACGTGCACCCCGGCCGGGTTCAGCTCGTCGCGCAGGGCCTCCATCAGGCCGCGGACCGCGAACTTCGCCGGCGCGTACGCCGTGTACCCGTAGATCCCGAGCACCGCGGCCGCCGACGAGATCGCCACGATCGACCCCGACCGCCGCCGGACCATCGACGGCGCCACCGCGCGCACGGCGTGCAGCGTGCCGAAGTAGTCGACCTCGACCATCCGCCGGAACACCTCGTCGTCCAGCTCCAGGAACTCGCCGGGACGCGCCTGGCCCGCCGACGTCACCAGCACGTCGCACGGCCCCGCCGAGGCCGTCAAGGACGCGAACGCCTCTTCGACGTCGGCCTGGGAGGAGACGTCGGCCACGGCCGTCCGGACGTCGGCGCCCCGTGACGTCAGCGACACCGCGGCCTCGCGCAACCGTTCCGGGTTCCGCGCGACCAGCGACACCGACGCGCCCCGGGCGGCGAGCGCGGCCGCGGTGGCGAGGCCGATCCCGCTGGAGCCGCCGGTGATCACCGCGTGCGCCCCGTGGAGCCCGGTCACGAAACCACCCCCGAACGTGAAAGACATTCAGATAAAACCATGTGGTGAACGCCACCGGGGTAACGGCTAGGTTTCGCCGTTGCTTAGGCGCTACAAGTAGTGGGGACGGCAGCGAGGGCGTCCCGCACCGAAAGCCCTGAACGCCCAAGTCACTGGAGGTCCCCGTGCCGCCCGCCACCGGCCGCGCCACCGCCCGGTCCTGGCTCATCTGGTCCGCCGCCGTCACCGTCTACCTCCTCGCGGTGTTCCACCGCACCTCCTTCGGCGTCGCCGGGCTGCAGGCGGCCGAGCGCTTCGGCGTCGGCGCGGCCGCGCTCGGCACGTTCACCGTGCTCCAGGTCGGCGTCTACGCGGCGATGCAGATCCCGACCGGCGTCCTGGTCGACCGCTACGGCCCGCGCCGGGTGCTCACCGTCGCCGTGCTGATCCTCGGGGCCGGCCAGATCCTGCTCGGCGTCGCGCACTCCTACGGCCTGGGCCTGCTCGCCCGCGGGGTGCTCGGCCTCGGCGACGCGCTCACCTTCGTCAGCGTGCTGCGGCTGGTCGCGGCCCACTTCCCGGGCCGCCAGTACGCGCTGCTGACGTCGTTCACCGCCGCCGTCGGCTACATCGGCAACCTGGCCGCCACCGTCCCGCTCTCGCTCGTGCTCGACAGCGCCGGCTGGACGCCCACCTTCCTCGCGGTCGGCGCGCTGACCGTGCTCTACACCCTGGTCGTGACGCTGCGGGTGCGTGACGTCCCGGCCGGCGTCGAGGTGCCGGCCCGTGCAGCCGTCCGCCCCCGCGAACTCGCCCACCAGGTCGCCGAGGCGTGGCGGACGCCGGGGACGCGCCTGGGGTTCTGGGTCCACTTCAGCACGATGTTCGCGCCGAACGCGCTGACGCTGCTGTGGGGTGTGCCGTGGCTGGTGCAGGGCCAGGGCCAGTCGAAGGCCACCGCGAGCGCGCTGCTGACGGTGTTCGTCTTCGGGTCGATGGCGGGCGGGCCGCTGCTGGGTGGCCTGATCGGCCGGCGCCCGTCGCTGCGGATGCCGCTGGTCGGCGGGTACATCGGCGGCGCCGCGCTGCTGTGGGCGGTGCTGCTGAGCTGGCCCGGCCAGGTGCCGGTGGCGCTGCTGGTGCCCGCGTTCGCCTTCCTCGCCCTCGGCGGCCCGGCGTCGATGATCGGCTTCGCGCTGGCCCGCGACTACAACCCGCTCAGCCGGGTCGGCACCGCGACGGGCGTGGTCAACGTCGGCGGCTTCGTGGCGACGACGATCGCCGCGCTCGCGGTCGGCGTGCTGCTGCAGTGGACCGGCGGCAGCTTCCGGCTGTCGCTGCTGGCGATCGTCGCGATCCTGGCGTTCGGCACCTCGCGGCTGCTCGTGTGGTGGCGCCGCACCCGGACCCACCTGTTCCTGGCCGAAGCCCGCGGCGAGGAGCTGCCGGTGCGGATCACCCGCCGCCGCTGGGACGCCGCCCTACCGGAGACGCCGATCGTGGCCGCTTGACCGGCCGGGCGGTACCAGGGCCTGCATGAGGTGCCGGGCCACCGCGAACCCGCGTCGTTCGTACGCCGGCACGGCACGTCTCGACGAGTGCACGGTCACGCGCTCGAGCCCGAGCTCCGCGGCCAGCCGCAGGACGCCGTTGATGAGCTGGCCGCCGAGACCGCCGTCCCGGGCCTCCGGCGAGACGTAGACGCTCTGCACGTCGCCGGCGGCCCGGGTGAACGCCGTCGGCGTCGGCACGCGCGCGGTGATCGCGAGGAACGCCATCCCGAGCACCCGGTCCTCGCGCACCACGACCAGGCACCGGTGGGTGGCCGCGTTCGCCAGCGCCCACGCGGCGAACTCCCGGACGAACTCCGCGCGGCCGTCGCCGGGCAGGCCGTCGCGCTCGGCGACCCACCGCCATCTCAGCCCGGCGACGGCTTCGAGGTCGGCGGGACGGGCGGGCCGGACTTCGATCTTCGCCACGCCTTCATCCTGGCCCGCCCCCGCGCCGCCGCTCAAGCACCCGGCCGCCATACCCGAGGGCGCCGATCGCGCCGCCCAACGCACCCGATCGGCCGACGATGGGCGGCCGCTAGGGTTTGCCGCGTGTCGAGCCCCAAACCGCCCCGCCGTCCCGCCCCGCCGCCCGGTCTCGTGATCGTCGACAAGCCCGCCGGGATGACGTCGCACGACGTCGTCGCCCGCGCCCGCCGGTTCATGGGCACCCGCAAGGTCGGGCACGCCGGCACGCTCGACCCGATGGCGACCGGCGTGCTGGTGCTCGGCATCGAGCGCGCCACCAAGCTGCTCGGCCACCTGGCGCTCGACCGCAAGACCTACCTGGCCACCCTGAGCCTCGGCAGCAGCACCACGACCGACGACGCCGAGGGCGAGGTCCTCGCGAGCGCGGACACGAAGGCCGTTGAAGACGTGGAAGACGGGGCCATCGCGAACGGCGTCGCGAAGCTGACCGGCGACATCCAGCAGGTGCCCAGCGCGGTCAGCGCCGTCAAGATCGACGGCAAGCGCGCCTACGCCCGGGTCCGCGCGGGGGAGGACGTCGTCATCCCGCCGCGCCCGGTCACCGTCTACCGCTTCGACGTCCTGGGCATCCGCCACGAAGAGGACCACGTCGAGGTCGACGCCGTCGTCGAGTGCTCGTCGGGCACCTACGTCCGCGCGCTGGCCCGCGACCTGGGCGCCGGCCTCGGTGTCGGGGGCCACCTGCAGGCCCTCCGCCGCACCACGGTCGGCCCGTTCACGCTGGCGAAGGCGAAGACCCTCGACCAGCTCGAGGAGACCCCCGAGCTGAGCCTGGACCTCGACGCCGCCGTCGCCGCCGCCTTCCCGCGGCGCGACCTCGACGCCGCGACGGCCAAGGCGATCCGCCACGGCCAGCGCATCCCGGCGGCCGGGCTCGAGGGCACCTACGGCCTCTTCGGACCGGACGGCCGGGTGCTCGCGCTGGCCGCCGACGAACAAGGCGTGTCCAAAGCAGTGGTCGTGCTGCTGCCCGCCTAGGGTGGGTGCGAGAAGACGGGAGTGTGACGTGCTGCGGTGGCGTGGGCTGGGGGACCTTCCCGGCGGCTGGGGACGGTGCGTGGTCACCATCGGCGTGTTCGACGGCGTGCACCGCGGGCACCAGGAGCTGATCAACCGGACCGTGGCCGCGGCCGCCGAGCGCGGCCTGCCGAGCGTGGTGCTGACGTTCGACCCGCACCCGTCGGAGGTGCTGCGCCCGGGGAGCCACCCGGCGCAGCTGACCACGTTGCGGCGCAAGGCGGAGCTCGTCGAGGGCCTCGGTGTCGACGTCTTCTGCGTGCTGCCCTTCACCCTCGAGCTCTCCCGGCTGCAGCCGGAGGAGTTCGTGCACGAGGTGCTCGTCGACCGGCTGCACGCGGCCGCGGTGATCGTCGGCGACAACTTCACCTTCGGCGCCAAGGCGGCCGGCACGGTCGAGCTGCTGCGCACCCTCGGCCGCCGGTTCGGCTTCGCCGCCTACGGCGCCGAGCTGCAGGGCAAGGAACTGTCCGAAGAGGACCAGTCGGCCATCACGTTCTCGAGCACGTACGTCCGCTCGTGCATCGACGCCGGTGACGTCGAGGCCGCCGCCGAGGCGCTCGGGCGCCCGCACCGGCTCGAGGGGATCGTCGTCCGCGGCGACGGCCGGGGCCACGAGCTCGGCTACCCGACGGCGAACCTGTCGACGCCGCGGTTCGCCGCCGTCCCGGCCGACGGTGTCTACAGTGCCTGGTTCACCCGCTCGGCGGACCCGTCGCGCCGGCTGCGCGCCGCGGTCTCGGTGGGCACCAACCCGACGTTCTCCGGCCGCGAGCGGACCGTCGAGGCCTTCGTCCTCGACGTCGACGAGGACTTCTACGGCCAGCACGTGGCGATCGACTTCGGCACCCGGCTGCGCGACCAGGTGCGGTTCGCCGACTCCGCCGGGCTGGTCGCCCAGATCGACGAGGACGTCGTGGCGACGCGCGCTGCCCTTCCGGACACGCCGTAGCGCCCGACCGGGGCGGAATCGGTGATTTCACGTTCACGGAGGTGACCGTGATGGCAAGATGCTCACGTACGGTGTGCGCGCGGACTGTGCGGGCGAAGCGGGTTTAGGGGAGCGGGACTGGTGGAGGACCACAAGATCGTCCAGCGGAACATCGCGCTGCAGCGGGAGTGGTACGGCGAGCCGCTGGGCGACCGCGTGCGCCGGCTCGTGGTCGCCTTCGATGTTTCGCAGGCGTTCCTGGCCGAGGTCCTCGGGATCAGCGCCCCCATGCTCAGCCAGGTGATGAGCGGGCGGCGGGCGAAGATCGGCAACCCGGTCGTGCTGGCCAGGATGATCATGCTCGAACGCAAGATCCTGGTCCCCGAGGTCGCCGCGGGCAATCGCGACGCGATGCTGGCCGCGATGGAGGACGTCCGCGACGCCCGCCCGACCGTCGGCCGTGACAACATCCCGGTGGGCAACGACGACCAGGCCGTTCTCGCCTACCTGCGCGACCTGGCCGAGGACGAGGACCTGGGCGAGGCCGCCAAGCGCCTCGACGACGACTTCCCGGCCATCGCCGACCTGCTCCGCCGGGCCGGTCACGGCGGCTGATGACGGCCCTGTTCAGCGCGCTGCTGCCGCCGGACGACGTCGTCGAAGCGGTCGCCGAGGTGCTCGGGGACACCGGTGGTGAGCTGGCCTGGGAGCCGCCGGAGCGGTGGCACGTCACCCTCGCCTACTACGGCCGCGACGACCTCGGCGCGCGGGCGGCCTGGCTGGCCGACCGGCTCGCCGGCCGCCGCGCGGTGGACGTCCGGCTGGAAAAGGCCGCGACCTTCCCCGGGGTGCTGTGGTTGACTGTCGCCGGACCGGAGCTGACGCCGCTCGCGCACGCCGCGGGCGCCGGCGCCGAGACGAGACCGTATGTGGCCCACCTCACGCTGGCGCGGTTCCCCCGGGAAGAACCGGAGCTCGCGCGGCGTTGGACCGAACGGCTGGCCGGCTTCTCGAGCCGGCGCTGGCGGGCCGCCGAGGTGGCGCTCATGACGAGTGAGCGCGAGCCGGGCGGGACCCGCTACCGGGCAGTCCGCTCGTTCGGGCTGGACCACGCCTGAAGGCCCTGCTCAGGGCCACAGTGGCGGCGGCTGGTAACGTCAATGACCGGGTCCGGCTGCAGTCCGTGGCGGCCGTGACCGACTTCCCGGCGTTCATTCCGCGTCCGGGGCCGCACGGCACTGATCATTTCGAGGAGTAACACAAGTGGCGCTGTCCACCGAAGAGAAGAAGTCGATCCTGGCCGAGTACGGCGTGCACGACTCGGACACGGGATCCCCCGAGGCCCAGGTCGCGCTGCTGACCAAGCGGATCGTCGGCCTCACCGAGCACCTCAAGGCTCACAAGCACGACCACCACTCGCGTCGCGGGCTCCTGCTGCTGGTCGGCCGTCGCCGCCGGCTGCTGAACTACGTGATGAAGGTGGACATCGAGCGTTACCGTGCGCTGATCCAGCGCCTCGGCCTGCGCCGATAGCTGTTGCCCGAAGGGGAGTGACCGCCGGTCGCTCCCCTTCGGTCCAGCAGGAGAAAGAAACGGCGCGAGCGCGCCCGGGGAACCGTCCGCCGGTCCTCGGTAGTGGCTTCCGGGAAGAGTCCCGGGGGCTTCGATCGAAGACCGGCATCACTCCTCGAGCGTCCTCAGGCGAAACGGGTCCCAGGGTGGGAGACTCGCGTCGTACGAAGGAACCAAAGAGGAGAAGCATTTATGACCGACTCCACCGGAGTCACCGTGCACGAAGCAGAAGCCGTGATCGACAACGGCCGCTTCGGCACCCGCACCGTCCGCTTCGAGACGGGCCGCCTGGCCAAGCAAGCCGCCGGCGCCGTCGTCGCGTACCTCGACGAAGAGACCATGCTGCTCTCGGCGACGACCGCGTCGAAGCACCCGAAGGACCACTTCGACTTCTTCCCCCTGACGGTGGACGTCGAGGAGCGCATGTACGCGGCCGGCCGCATCCCCGGCGCGTTCTTCCGCCGCGAGGGCCGTCCCTCGACCGACGCGATCCTGACCTGCCGCCTGATCGACCGGCCGCTGCGCCCGTCGTTCACCGACGGCCTGCGCAACGAGATCCAGGTCGTCATCACCGTCCAGAGCCTCAACCCGGACGACCCGTACGACGTGCTGGCCATCAACGCCGCCTCGGCGTCGACCCAGATCGCCGGCCTGCCGTTCTCGGGCCCGGTCGGCGGCGTCCGCGTCGCGCTGATCGAGGACCAGTGGGTCGCGTTCCCGACCTGGTCGCAGCTGGAGAAGGCCACCTTCAACATGGTCGTCGCCGGCCGCATCGTCGGTGACGACGTCGCGATCATGATGGTCGAGGCCGAGGGCACCGAGAACACGCTCGACCTGATCGCCGCGGGCGGCAAGGCGCCGGACGAGGTCTCGGTCGCCGAGGGCCTTGAGGCGTCCAAGCCGTTCATCAAGGTGCTGTGCGAGGCCCAGCAGAAGCTGGCCGACGTCGCCGCCAAGCCGACCGGCGAGTTCCCGGTCTTCCTGGCCTACGAGCAGGACGCCTTCGACGCCGTCGCCGCGATCGCGACCGACGACCTGGCGAACGCGCTCCAGATCGCCGGCAAGCAGGACCGCGACGCCGCGACCGACCAGGTCAAGGCCGCCGTCCTGGAGAAGGTCGGCGTCGGCGAGGGCGAAGCCTTCGAGGGCCGCGAGAAGGAGATCGGCGCCGCGTTCAAGGCGCTGTCCAAGAAGGTCATGCGCAAGCGCGTCCTCACGGACAAGATCCGCATGGACGGCCGTGGCCTCACCGACATCCGGTCGCTCTCGGCCGAGGTCGCCGTGATCCCGCGGGCGCACGGCTCGGCGCTGTTCGAGCGCGGCGAGACCCAGATCCTGGGTGTCACCACGCTGAACATGCTTCGCCTGGAGCAGCAGATCGACTCGCTGTCCCCGGAGACGCACAAGCGCTACATGCACCACTACAACTTCCCGCCGTTCTCCACCGGCGAGACCGGCCGCGTCGGTTCGCCGAAGCGGCGCGAGATCGGCCACGGCATGCTCGCCGAGCGCGCCCTGGTGCCGGTGCTGCCGAAGCGTGACGAGTTCCCGTACGCGATCCGCCAGGTCTCCGAGGCGCTGGGCTCCAACGGCTCGACCTCGATGGGCTCGGTCTGCGCGTCCACCATGGGCCTGTACAACGCCGGCGTGCCGCTGAAGGCGCCGGTCGCGGGCATCGCGATGGGCCTCATCTCCGACGAGGTCGACGGGGAGACCCGCTACGTCGCGCTGACCGACATCCTCGGTGCCGAGGACGCCATGGGCGACATGGACTTCAAGGTCGCCGGCACCAAGGACATCATCACCGCCCTGCAGCTGGACACGAAGCTCGACGGCATCCCCTCCGAGGTGCTCGCCGCCGCGCTGAAGCAGGCGAAGGACGCCCGGCTCACCATCCTGGAGGTCATCGCCGAGGCGATCGACGGCCCGGACGACATGAGCCCGTACTCGCCGCGCGTCACCAGCGTGAAGATCCCGGTGGACAAGATCGGCGAGGTCATCGGCCCGAAGGGCAAGATGATCAACTCGATCACCGAGCAGACCGGTGCCGACATCTCCATCGAGGACGACGGCACGATCTACGTGGGTGCGGCCGACGGCCCGTCGGCGGAGGCGGCGATCGACCTGATCAACGCCATCGCCAACCCGCAGCTGCCCAAGGTCGGGGAGCGCTTCCTCGGCACCGTGGTGAAGACGGCCGCGTTCGGCGCGTTCGTTTCGCTGCTGCCGGGCAAGGACGGCCTGGTGCACATCTCCAAGCTGGGCAACGGCAAGCGGATCGCCAAGGTCGAGGACGTCGTCAACGTGGGCGACAAGCTCCGCGTCGAGATCGCCGACATCGACAACCGCGGCAAGATCAGCCTGATCGTCGTCAAGGAAGACGAGGCCCCCGCCGAGGGTGCCGCGCCGGCCGCCGACGCCGAGAAGGCCGACGCCCAGTAAGACCGCATTGCGCGAGCTACCTGTCCGTGAAGGCCACATCGAGGGACTCTGAGTCCCTTGATGTGGCCTTCACGGCTAGTTGAGTAAGGAACCCATGGCACGGCAGGTTTCCGGGCACGAGCAGCCCGTCGGCACCACCCGCACGCTGGAGTCCACTTCGGACGGTGCGGTCGTCAAGCGCAGCGTGCTGCCCGGCGGCCTGCGCGTGATCACCGAGCACGTGCCGGCGTCCCGTTCGGCGACGGTCGGGCTGTGGGTCGGCATCGGCTCCCGTGACGAGCCGGACGCCGTCGCCGGTGCCGCGCACTACCTCGAGCACCTGCTGTTCAAGGGCACGAAGCACCGCGACGCGAAGACGATCGCCGAGGAGATCGACGCGGTCGGCGGCGAGTTCAACGCCTTCACCGCGAAGGAGCACACCTGCTACTACGCGCAGGTGCTCGACGCGGACCTCCCGCTCGCCGTGGACCTGGTCACCGACGTCGTGTTCGAGGCGCTCTGCACCGACCGCGACATGGACATGGAACGCAGCGTCGTCCTCGAAGAGATCTCGATGCGCGACGACGACCCCGAGGACCTGCTGCACGAGACGTTCGTCAACGCGATCCTCGGCGAGCACCCGCTCGGCCGCCCGGTGCTCGGCACCGAGAAGTCGATCATCGGCATGTCACCGACGGCCCTGCGCGGGTTCTACAAGCGCCGCTACACGCTGCCGCGCATGGTGCTGGCCGTGGCCGGCAACGTCGACCACAGCCAGGTGCTCCGCCTGGTGCGCAAGGCGTTGAAGGAGCGGCTGACCGGCACCGCGACGCCGGTCGCGCCCCGCGAGGGCCGCGCGCGGATCAAGACCCCGCCGAAGCTCGCGCTGCACACCGACGACACCGAGCAGGCGCACGTCATGCTCGGCCTGCGGTCGCTGTCGCGGCACGACGACCGCCGCTTCGCGCTGTCGGTACTCAACGCGGCGCTCGGCGGCGGCATGAGCTCGCGGCTGTTCCAGGAGATCCGCGAAGAGCGCGGGCTGGCGTACCAGGTGTACTCGTCCGTCGCGAGCTACGCCGACACCGGTCACATGTCCGTGTACGCCGGCTGCCAGCCGGAGAAGCTCGGCGACGTCGCGGGCGTGATCCGCGAGGTGCTCGACAAGGTCGGCGTCGACGGCCTGACCGAGGCCGAGGTGACCCGCGCGAAGGGCCAGCTGCGCGGCGGGATCGTGCTGGGCCTGGAGGACACGTCGTCGCGGATGTCGCGGATCGGCAAGAACGAGCTCAACTACGCCCACTACCTGGGCGTCGACGACACGATCGCCCGCATCGACGCCGTCACCACCGAAGAGGTGTGTGCGCTCGCTCGCACTTTGTTCGCACGGCCGGGCGGGGTCTCGGCGGCGGCGGTCGTCGGGCCGTACGCTCACGCCGACGACCTTCCGGACGACCTGCACGAGGTGATCGCTTCATGACCGTCAACGTCGGTGTGCTCGGGGCGCGCGGCCGGATGGGCGCGACGGTGGTGAAGGCCGTCGAAGGCGCCGGCGACATGAAGGTCGTCGCCGCCCTGGACGCGGGTGACGACTTCGCGGCGCTGGCCGAGGCCCAGGTCGTCGTCGACTTCACCCACCCCGACGCCGTGATGGACAACCTGAAGTACCTGGTGGCACACGACATCCACGCGGTCGTCGGCACCACCGGCTTCAGCGAGGAGCGGCTGGCCGAGCTGCGCGGCCTGCTCGAACCGAAGCCGTCGCTCGGGGTGCTGATCGCGCCGAACTTCGCGCTGGGCGCGGTGCTGGCGATGCGCTTCGCCGCGCAGGCGGCCAAGTTCTACGCCTCGGCCGAGATCATCGAGCTGCACCACAACCGCAAGGCCGACGCCCCGTCGGGCACCGCCGCGCACACCGCCCGGATGATCGCCGCGGCGCGCGCGGAAGCGGGCGTGGAGCCGGGTCCCGACGCCACGACGTCCGAACTGGACGGTGCCCGCGGTGCCTCGGTCGAGGACGTCCGGGTGCACTCGGTCCGGCTGCCCGGGCTCGTCGCGCACGAGGAGATCCTGTTCGGCGGCGAGGGGGAGACCCTGACCATCCGCCACGACTCGCTCGACCGGACGTCGTTCATGCCGGGTGTGCTGCTCGGCGTGCGCACGGTCCTGACGCGCCCCGGCCTGACGGTCGGCCTGGAGAACGTGCTCGACCTGTGAAGGCCCGCCCATGAAAGCCCGCAACGTCGCGCTGCTGATGACGGCGGCGCTGGTCGTCTACCTGGTCCTGCTCGCGGACCGGGCGTTCGCGCTGTTCAAGTCCGGCACCGGGGCGGGCATCGCGCTCGGGATCGGCGTGCTGCTGCTGCCGATCCTGGGGATCTGGATCGTCGTCGTCACCTGGCGCAACGGCCTGCAGATCCAGCGGCTGTCCCGCCGCCTGGACAGCGAGGGCCAGCTGCCGGACGTCTCCGACCTGCCGCGCCGCCCGTCGGGCCGCGTCGACCGCGACGCGGCCGACGCCTGGTTCGACCAGCGCCGCGCCGAGGTCCAGGCCGACCAGGAGAACTGGCGCGCCTGGTACAAGCTCGCGTACGCCTACGACATCGCGGGCGACCGGCGCCGGGCGCGGGAGACGATGAAGAAGGCCCTGGAACTGGAAGCCGCCGACCGCTGATTCCGGCAGACTGGTGTCAGTGACGCTGCTGCTGAAGCTCGTGCTCGCGCCACTGCTGGTCGTCGGGTCGTCCCTGGCCGGGCGCCGCTGGGGCCCGGGGGTGACGGGCCTGCTGGTGGCTCTGCCCGTCGTGGCCGGGCCGATCCTGTTCATCACGTACCTGGAGCACGGCGCGGCCTTCGCAGCCCGGGCCGTCTCGGCGTCGTTGCTGGGGCTCGTGTCGCTGGCGGTGTTCACCCTGGTCTTCGCGCGGGTGTCGGCGGCGCGCGGGCTGACGCTGACCGTTCTGACCGGCTGGGCCGCGTGCCTCGCCGTGGATCTCGCGCTGTCGTTCGTGCCGGTCCCGGCGTGGGCCGCGCTCGGGATGGCGGTCCTGACGGCGTGGGGCGCGGCGAAGGCGATGCCCCCGGCGAGGGGCGAGGCCCGGCCGGTGGCGCTGCCGTGGTGGGACCTGCCGGGCCGCGCCGTGGCGACGGCGGCCCTGGTGCTGGCCCTGACGGCCGCCGCCGGGCGTCTCGGCCCGGAAATCACCGGGGTGCTGGCACCGTTCCCGATCGGCACGACCGTGGTGGCCGGGTTCGCCCTGGCCCAGGGCGGCCCGGCGGCAGCGGTCGCGACAACGCGGGGCGTGCTGCGCGGGCTCGGCGGGTTCGCGGCGTTCTGCTTCCTGGTCGCAGTGCTGGCCGAGCCGCTCGGCGGTTACGCGTTCGTGGTGGCGGTGGCCGGTGTGCTCGTGGTCCAGGCAGGGATTTCCGTTTACGGTGGCCGGTGGTTGGGTGTCCCCGATGCTGGCTGACGTCCTCGATCCGGATCGGCGGGCGCGGCCCGAGCCGAACGCGGGCAGCGGGTGCCCGTCGGCCGAGGTGCTGGCCAGGGTGCCCGGCTTCCCACGGGCGGATAAGGAACCATGGCGCGGATCCCGGCAGCGGTTCGGCGATGAACCGGTCAGTGGTGCAGCCAGCCCGCGAAGACCGCGGGTGCGGCGGCGATCAGGCTGAAGCGGATCCAGCGCCCGGTCAGCCCCGCCGTCAGGAACGTCATGAGGCGCATGCGGACCAGCCCGGCCAGCACGCTCGTCGCCATGAACGGCGGCAGGCCCACCAGCGAGCTCACGCCGTACGTGCCGGCCATCCAGTGCGGGTGGCGGTGGCAGCGCTCGCGCAGGGCGTCCACCCGGGCGCGGATCTTCTTCGTCCGCAGTTCCCAGCGCACCCGGCGCGCGGTCATCGGGCGTTCGCGGTGCAGCCGGTCGTGCAGCGGCTTCGGCAGCTTGATGGTGCCGCGCGCGGCGAGGTAGTACAGCGTCTTGCCGGCGATCTGGCCGACCGCGACGGCCGCGCCGAGCCACAGCCAGTGCAGGCCCGGGTGGCTCGCGCACAGCCCGATCAGGAACACCTCGGCGTTGATCAGCGGCACGATGGCGGAGCCGAACGCGACGCCCAGTGTCAGCAGGATCCAGCTCATCGTGTCACCTCCTGATTTGCTCCCGGTCTTCCAAGTTATCAGTTCGAAATCTGCGCGCACGGGGGTTGGCCCTACTCTTCGGCCGGTGGCAGGCACCAGAAGATCACCTGCCGGACGGTTTCCGGCCACCTGCCGCTGGAAACCTGGCGGCGTGGCCGCCGAGCAACCTCCTACGCCCGCTGACCGATTCGGCGCCCTGTGCCGGACCGTCGTGCGGTTTCTTCCCCTGGGTCTGTCGCGGATCGTGGCGCCGACGTTTCTCGGCTTCTGCCTGATCAACGGTTTCACCTTCGGCGTCGACCTGGGGCTGCTGACCGTTTTTCACGGACTGCTGGGCTGGCCGTTGTGGCTCGGCATCACGCTGGCGTACCTGTGTGCGTTCGCGGTGAGTTTCGTGCTGAACCGGACGTTCAACTTCCATTCCCACGCCGCCGTCGGATTCCAGCTCGTGCTTTACATCGCGGCGATCGCCGTCAATTACGCGGCGTTTCTGCTGGGTGTGGGCGCGGGACTGACCGCGCTCGGCCTGGAATACCACCTCTCGCGGGTGCTGGCGGGCGCCTGCGAGGGCGTCTTCATGTACTCCGTGATGCGCTGGGTGGTCTTCCGGGACTCAGGCGAGGGACAACGCGAGGGTGCCGGTGAGCCGGACCTCGCGGAGCATGCGTTCACCGGTGTCGAGGGTGCGGACCGTGCTGTCGGGGTTCCAGCCGGCCCGGCGGTAGAACCCGAGGGAGGCGTGGTCGCCCTGGGCGACCCAGGCGATGCCGCGGGTGGCGCCGTCGGCCCGCAGCCCGGCGGCGGCCGTCGCGAGTAGCCGGCCGGCGTGGCCGCGGCGTCCCCATCGCGGCTCGATGAGCAGGGTGGCGATCAGGCCGGTGGTGCCGGCGTCCTCGGGCAGGGACCCGTCGGCGGCGGCGACCTCGCCTTCGGGGGCGCGGCCGGCGACACAGAACCCGACGGTGTACTCGCCTTCGGTGGCGACGTAGACCAGGCTGCCGGGGTAGTCGATGGTCTCGGCCCAGGTGCCGATCAGGTCGGTGGCGTCCAGCTCGGCCAGTGCCTGCTTGCCGAGGAGGTCCTCGTAGGCGGCGTGCCAGGTCTCGCGCTGGATGCGGGCGATCTCCGCGGCGTCGGGCAGGTCGGCGGGGCGGACGGCGGCGTCGCTCATGGACCTGAATCTAGCGGTGCGGTTTTTGTCGGTGGTGCCTGGCACCATGTGGTCATCATGCAGACGATCAGTGTCGCGACGGCCCGGAAGACGTTCCTGGCCGCGCAGGGCTTCGCCGACCCGCGTCCCTCCGGTGTGCCGTCGCGGCGGCACCTGAAACGCGTGCTTTCGCGCGTCCAGCTGCTGCAGCTGGACTCGGTGAACGTCGCGGTCCGGGCGCACTACATGCCGGTGTTCTCGCGCCTGGGTGCCTACGACCCCGCGTTGCTGGACAGCGCGGCGTGGTCGCACTCGGCGAAGCAGCCGCGCCTGCTGGTGGAGACGTGGGCGCACGAGGCGAGCCTGCTGCCGGTCGAGGACTGGCCGCTGATCCGCTCGGGCGCGAAGCGCGACGGCTGGTGGAAGAACTACGGGCCGCTGATCGAGAAGTCGCCGGGGCTGGTCGACGAGATCCTGTCGGTGGTCAAGGAGCTGGGCCCGATCGGCGCGGGCGGCATCGAGCGACAGGTGGAGGCGGACGCGCAGCGGCGCGGCCCGGGCTCGTGGTGGGAGCGCTCGGAGGTCAAGCGCGTCTGCGAGTACCTGTTCGGCGTCGGCCAGCTGACCACGGGCACACGCCGGTCGTTCGAGCGGCTGTACGACCTGACGGAACGAGTGGTCCCACCGGAGATCCTGTCGGCCTCGGTGTCGGCCGACGAAGGCGCGCGTGGCCTGATCGAGCGGTCGGCGCGAGCGCTGGGCGTCGCGACCGAGACGGACCTGCGCGACTACTACCGCCTGGGGCCGGCCCCGGCCCACCGGGCGGTGGCGGAGCTGGTCGAGTCGGGCGTGCTGGAGCCGGTGGCGGTCCGCGGCTGGAAGGCCCAGGCGTACCGGCACTTCGAAGCGCGCACGCCCCGCGCGGTCACCGGCCGGGCGCTGCTGTGCCCGTTCGACCCGCTGATCTGGGAGCGGGCCCGGACCGAGCGGCTGTTCGGGTTCCACTACCGGATCGAGATCTACGTCCCGGAGCCGAAGCGGGTGTACGGGTACTACGTGTTCCCGTTCTTGCTGGACGGTGAGCTGGTGGCCCGGGTGGACCTGAAGTCCGACCGCGCGGCGGGCGTCCTGCGGGTCCAGGGCGCGTTCGCGGAGGAGGGCGCGGACGTGGCGCGGGTGCTCCCGGAGCTGGCGGCGGAGCTGACGCACATGGCGGAGTGGCTGGGCCTGTCGGGCGTGACGGTAGGCGCCCGCGGCGACCTGGCCCCGGCACTGTCGAAGCTGGTGCGCTGACGGTGGCGGTGAGGTCCGGACGCGGGAGGCGGACCGGGCATCGGTCCAGCTGAAACCGGAGGTCGGCTCAGGTAGCCGACCGTCCAGGTAAGCGAGTCGTCCGTCCAGGTACGCGTGTCGTCCGTCCAGGTGCGCGTGTCGTCCGTCGAGGTGCGCGTGTCGTCCGTCGAGGTGCGCGTGTCGTCCGTCGAGGTGCGCGTGTCGTCCGTCGAGGTGCGCGGAGGTCGTGGCGTTCGTCGCCTAGTACCCGCGCGTCTGCGCGGACTCCGCCGCGAAATCGTCCGCCAGCCGCGCGATCGTCGCGCGACCCTCCACAAGGGACAGCCAGTCCCAGGGCAGCACATCTTCGCCGTGCCACGCGCCGAGCAGGTTCCCGCAGATCGAGCCGGTCGAGTCGCTGTCGCCGGAGTGCGTGACGGCCAGCCGCAGCCGGGCGCGGAACGCCGTCTCCGGGTAGGCGTCCGGCACGCTCACCGGCGCCAGGGCCGCGTAGACGCCGATCGCCAGCGCCTCCTCGGCGACCCAGCCGCCGCCCAGGGATGCCACCTTCTCGGGCGAAGGATCGCCTGAGGAGGCCAGCTCCAGGGCCCGGCTCAGCGCGGCCAGCGTCTCCTCGTGCGACGGGTGACGCGAGAGCAGCCGCATCGACCGCAGCACCGCCGCTTCCAGCGACTCGCCTTCGAGCAGGTACGCGATCATCGCCGCGAACGCGCCCGCCGCGTGGTAGCCGGTCGGGTGGCCGTGGGTGATCTGCGCGCAGCCGGCCGCGACGACGTAGGCGTGGTGGGCGCCGCCGGCGAATCCGAACGGCGCCGAGCGCATCACCGTGCCGCAGCCCTTGGAATCGGGGTTCACCGGACCCGGCCGGCCGCTCGGCTCCGCGAACGTCTCCGGGGTGTAGTCCGCGCGAAGGCCCGAAAGGCACGCCGAACCCGGCGCTCGCCGCGCGTAGAGCCACGGTTCCAGCCGCAGCTGTCCGGCCCGGTGCCGCCGGCCCTCCGCGGGCGGCGGCACCGGGTTCTCCTGCGTGTCCAGCCAGCGCAGGTACGCGTCGTGCACCAGGGACGCCATCGCACCGCCGATGCCCTTCGCCTGCGCGCGGACCCACCCGCGGTGGAAGCCCTCCAGGCTGAACAGCGTCATCTGCGTGTCGTCGGTGATCTCCGCGACGCCTGCGGCGTTCGGCACCAGGCCGACCGGCTGCCGGATGGCCGCGAGCGCCTGGAACTCCACCGGGTTGCCCAGCGCGTCGCCGATCGCCCCGCCCAGCAGGCATCCGCGCAGCCGCGTCCGGTACACCGCGCGGCCGGTCTCCACCGTCGTCATGGCGTCATCCTGGCATCCGCCGGGCAGGGAAACGGGCCGTTCCCGGCAACCCCCTGCCGGAAACGGCCCGTCACCCCCTTCATTCAGCCGGCCGCGCGCGTCACCACGGCGTTGCCGGAGCCCGTGCGGGCGCGGACCTTGAGCTTCACGCCCCCCTCGGGGGCGGTGTCGGCGACGTCCAGCTCGCTGGACACGCGGCCGCCGCTGGAGGTCAGGTCGACCTCGGCGGCCGTGCCGCCGCGGATGCCGATGCGGACCTCGCCCGAGCCGGTGATCAGGTCGAGCGAGCCGGAACCGGCGTCGGCCACCGAAAGGTCGCCGCTGCCGGTGCGGGCCATCACGTCGCCGGACACCGCGCCCAGCCAGACGTCGCCGGTACCGGTCGCCAGGGTCGCCGACCCGGCCAGCGACGTCGCCTCGACGTTGCCGCTGCCGCTGCGCAGCTGCAGGCCGCCCAGGGTCGGGCCGAGCTTGATGGTGCCGCTGCCGGTGCGCACGGTCGCCGCGCCGTCGGCCCGGTCGAGCTTCACCTCGCCGGAGCCGGTGAGCACGTCCACCCGCCCGGCCGAGCCGGAGACGGTGACGTCCGCCGCGCCCGCCCGCACCTCGACGTGTGAACCCGCCGGCGCGTGCACGAGCACCGACAACGCGACGTTGCGCAGCTGCCACGCCTTCGGCGCCTGGACGACGAGGCGGTTGCCGAGCTTCTCGATCCGGGTCTGCTTCACCGCTTCGGCGGGGGAGGCCGTCGGGTCGACGCCCAGCTGGTCGCCGAAGCGCTCGCCGACCCAGGACAGCAGGTTGTTGACGCCCTCCACCCACGGCTGCTGCTCGCCCCGGTCGTGCCGCACCTCGACGCGGGCGCCGGATTCGCCGGTCAGCACCAGTTCCACGCGCCCGATCGTCACGGCGACGTCCAGCTCGAGCGGCCCGCCGGCCTCGAACTCCTCGACGCGCGCCGGCTTGCCGGCCGCGGTTTCCCCGGCCGGAGCCGCTGCGGGCTCTTCGGCGGGGATCTCTTCGTTCGGTGTCGTCTGCTCTTCGCTCATGGTCGTTTCCCCTCAGCCCTCGACCCAGCCGTGCAGGCGGGAGCCGCTTTGGTTGCTCTTGGAGTGGTGCTGCCGGTGGCCGCCGCCGCCCAGCGCGCCGTGGCCCAGCGCCCCCTGCACCGCCTGGGAGACGAAGGTGTTCAGCGAGACGCCCTGCGCCTGCGCCGCGCGCTCGGCCTGCCCCTTGATCTGCTCGACCAGCCGCAGGGTGATGCGCGTGATGTCACCGCCGTCCATCGGTGGTGGTGGCGTGGTGTCACGTGGTGTCGCGCTCGGCGGCGGCTCCTCCGCCGCGCCGGTCACGACCACGCGGACGTCCCGGCCGTCGAGCCGGACGTCGACGACCTGGCCGGGTAGATTGGCGGTGACCTCGGCGGCGAGGTCCGCGAGGGCGTTCATCAGCGTCAGGCGGACCGCGGGTTCGAGCGCGGTCGAGAGCAGGGCGGCCGCACGCCGGGTGTGCTCGTCCCCGGCGGAGGCCGTGTTCGCGAGGTCCTCGCGGAGGTTGGCGATGTACGGCGTCAGGTCCATGACACCACTATGACGTCATAGGTGACGTCGGTCAAGGAGACCGTGGTGTCACGTGTCCCCCGGGAGTGGCCGTCCGCGCGCGGTTAGGCTGCGCTGGGAGTCGTGGAGCCGGGCCGGAGAAGGAGTGCGGACGTGGCCGAAACCGTGTCACCGAGAGTGCAGCTGATCGCGAAGACGGAGTTCTTCCCGCCCGAAGACGTGCCGTGGTCCACCGACGCGGACGGCGGCCAGGCCCTCGCCGAATTCGCCGGCCGTGCCTGCTACCAGTCCTGGAAGAAGCCGAACCCGGCCACCGCGACCAACGCCGGCTACCTCGAGCACATCATCGACGTCGGCCACCTTTCGGTGCTGGAGCACGGAACCGTCACCTTCTACATCACCGGCATCTCCCGGTCGCTGACCCACGAGCTGATCCGCCACCGCCACTTCTCCTACTCCCAGCTCTCCCAGCGGTACGTGCCCGAGCGCGACGCCGAGTTCGTCGAGCCCGAGGTCATCGCGAACGACCCGGTGCTGCACGAGAAGTTCCTCGCCGCGGCCCAGGCGAGCGTGGACGCCTACACCGAGCTGCTCGCCGGGCTCGAGGAGAAGTTCGCCGACGTGCCGAGCGCGACCCTGCGCCGCAAGCAGGCCCGCCAGGCCGCGCGCGCCGTCCTGCCGAACGCCACCGAGACCCGCGTCGTCGTCACCGGGAACTACCGCGCGTGGCGTCACTTCGTCGCGATGCGCGCCACCGAGCACGCCGACGTCGAGATCCGCCAGCTGGCCGTGGACTGCCTGCGGGAGCTGCAGAAGGCCGCGGCGAACGTGTTCGCCGACTTCACCATCTCGACGCTGCCGGACGGCACCGAGATCGCCACGAGCCCGAAGGTTTTCGAAGGCTGATGAAACGCCTCGCTATCGACGTCCGGCCCGGCGAGTACGCCGTCGTCCGGCTGCCCGCGGACGCCCCGGTGCCGGCGGAGCTGCTCGCTCCCGGCGAACCGGCGTTCGTCTCGGTGACCCGCACCCCCGAAGAGCTGTCGGTGATCTGCCCGGCCGGGCGCGAACCCGGCGGCGGGACGGCGTCGGAGGACGGCTGGCGGCTGCTCTCGGTCCGCGGCCCGCTCGAGTTCACGCTCACCGGCATCATCGCCGCGCTGGCCTCCGAGCTGGCCGCGGCCGGGGTCGCGCTGTTCTCGATGTCCACCTTCGACACCGACCACATCCTGGTCCGCGCGACCGAGCTCGACCACGCCGTCAAGGCGCTGCGCGAATCCGGCCACGAGGTCGCGCACCCCTGACCCGGCTTCGCGGGGTACCCGGCCGGGCGTGGGTGGGAGCGGTCACCCTTGTCAGGGAAAGTTCGGCATGCCTAAACTTCGGTTTAGGTTGACCGACATCAGGCGGAGGGGCAGACATGGCTGTGACCGAGGCCGCCCGGCCGAACCTGGTGTCGCGGCTGCGCACCGGCTCGGCCCTGCTCGGCCCGGCGTTCGTCGCGGCCATCGCCTACGTCGACCCCGGGAACGTCGCGGCCAACATCAGCGCCGGCGCCCGCTACGGCTACCTGCTGGTCTGGGTGATCGTGGTGGCGAACCTGATGGCCGTGCTCGTCCAGTACCTGTCGGCGAAACTCGGGCTGGTCACCGGGACGTCGCTGCCGGAGGCCCTGCGCGCCCGGCTGTCCCCGGCCGCGCGGCTGGCCTACTGGCTGCAGGCCGAGATCGTCGCCATCGCCACGGACCTGGCCGAGGTCGTCGGCGGCGCCATCGCGCTGGCCCTGCTGTTCGACCTCCCGCTCGTCGTCGGCGGCCTGATCACCGGCGCGGTTTCGCTGACACTGCTGGCGGTTCAGGACCGCGGCGGCCAGCGCACGTTCGAGCGGGTCGTCACCGGGCTGCTGCTGGTCATCGCGATCGGCTTCCTGGCCAGCCTCTTCGTCGAACCGCCGTCGGCCTCGGGCACGCTCGGCGGGCTGGTGCCGAAGTTCGACGGTTCCGGCAGCGTCCTGATCGCCGCCGCGATGCTCGGCGCGACCGTCATGCCGCACGCCGTCTACCTGCACTCCGGTCTGGTCCGCGACCGCCACGGCCGGGCGGACGCCGGCAGCCGCCGCCGTCTGCTGCGCGCCACCCGCGCCGACGTCGGCCTGGCGATGCTCCTGGCCGGCGCGGTCAACCTCGGCATGCTGCTGCTCGCGGCGACGAACCTGCAAGGCCAGGCGGGCGTCGACAGCATCGAGGGCGCGCACGGCGCCGTCGCGCAGGCCCTCGGCCCCGGCATCGCGCTGATGTTCGCGATCGGCCTGCTCGCCTCCGGCCTGGCCTCGACGTCGGTCGGCGCGTACGCGGGCGCGATGATCATGCAAGGCTTGCTGCACAAGAGGATTCCGCTGGTCCTGCGCCGCCTGGTGACCCTCACCCCGGCTATCGTGGTACTCGCGCTCGGTGCCGACCCGAGCACGGCGCTGGTCGTTTCGCAGGTGGTGCTGTCGTTCGGGATCCCGTTCGCACTGGTACCGCTGATCCGGCTGACGGCCGACCGTGATCTGATGGGCGTCGACGCCAACCGCCGTTCGACGACCATCGCGGCGTCACTGATCGCGGTGGTGATCATCGCGCTCAACCTGGTGCTGATCTACCTCACCATCACCGGCTGAGCCCTCGAGCAGGGAGGCCGCCGCCATGGCCGGGATCATCGCCCTCAACGCCGAATGCGGGGGACGGGAGACCCACGCACGGGACCTCGCCCGCCACTTCGACGGCTGGACGTCCCGCGTGTTCTCCCACGGCAGCGGCTGGTGGTGCGGGGTCACGCCGGAGGGGCTCAGCGAAACGGGCATCGGGTCCGGCGCCGACGCCGCGGCGGCGACCGCGGCGGTGCGCCGGCTCTACTGGCTGCTCCGGACCGCGCCGCCGGTCTACCGCTACGCCCTCGCCGGCGGCGGGACCGAGGAACTGCGCAAGTACGACACCCTCATGGCCGAAGACCTGACGCTCGTGCCCGGCCTCGTGGTCAGCGAAGACATCTGGACCGCGGCCGGCCGCCGGCTCGAATTCAGCGACTTCGCGCCGGGCTACCGGTGGATCCCCTACCACGGGGAGCGGTACACCCCGGCTCGGTGAGTCACGATTTCGCGGAACCCAGGGCGCTCCGCGACGGTCCGACTAGCATCTGCGCGACCGCCGCTTGAAGGAGCACCGTGACCGACGAACAGACCCGGCCCTATCCACCCCGGGCCCCCGCAACGCCTGGTCAGCGGGTGGTCGCGGGCCGTTACGCGCTGCTCGGTGAGCTCGGGCGCGGCGGCATGGGCGTCGTGTGGCGGGCGCACGACCAGGTCATCGGACGGCCGGTCGCGGTCAAGGAACTGCGGCTGCCCGACGCCGAATCCGCCGCCGTGTTCTCCGAGCGCGCGCTGCGCGAGGTGCGCACCGGCGGGCGGCTCAACGACCCGGCCGTCGTCACCGTGTACGACGTCGTCACCGACGGCGGCACCACGTTCATCGTCATGGAGCTCGTCGAGGCGCCGTCGCTGGCCGAGCTGGTGCGCCGGCACGGCCCGATGCACTCCGCGCAGGCCGCGCAGCTGGGGGAGCGGGTGCTCGCCGCGCTGCAGGCCGCGCACGCCGCCGGGATCGTGCACCGCGACGTCAAGCCGGCCAACATCCTGGTCGCGCCGGACGGCCGGGTGAAGCTGACGGACTTCGGCATCGCCCACGCCATCGACGACCCGCGCCTGACGACCAGCGGCATGATCGTCGGCTCGCCCGCCTTCATGGCGCCGGAGCGCGTCGAAGGCCGCGAAGCGATGCCCGAGTCCGACCTGTGGTCCCTGGGCGCGACGCTGTTCTACGCGGTCGAAGGCACCATGCCGTTCGAGCGGTCGACGACGGCGGCGACGCTGCACGCGATCATGACCGAGGTCCCGTACCTCACCCGCGGCCACGGGCCGATCGCCGCGGTGATCCTCGGCCTGCTCGTGGCCAAGCCGGAAGCCCGGCTGACCGCGGCCCAGGCTCAGAACCTGCTGGCCACGGCCCAGGGCGTGCGGCCGACCCCGCCGGGCGGCACGGCGCTGACCCCGCCGCCCACACGCGTCACGCCGCAGCCGCCGAAGAAGAACCTGCGCGCGCTGTGGATCTCGCTCGCCGCGGTGCTCGTCGTGGGTGCCCTGACCGGCGGGTTCTTCGCGGGCCGGGCGTTCGAGAAGCCCGCGGTCGACGCCCAGAAGCGCGACACGGTGACCTACGGGGTCGGCGGCTACCTGAAGATCGACGGCAACTCGAACTACACCCCCTGTTACAACACCGCCGTCCAGCAGAACGTCGTGATCGGCGACGACAACCGGGCCGACAGCTGCGAAAAGACCCACACGCTGGAGATCTACGACGTGGAGCGGGTGCTCCCGGTCACGAGCTACAGCGACTCCGACGCGACCGTCGCCCAGTACCCGGACTTCGCGGCGCTCACGGCCTTCGCCGAGGCCCGCTGCGCCGAGTCCTTCCGGTCCTCGGTCGTCCCGGCCGGCAAGCGCGCCGACCTCGTCTACCGGGCCATCGTGCCGACCGCCGACGAGTGGAACCTCCAGCCCGAGGGCTCCGACTCACCCAGCCGCGAGTTCTACTGCGTGCTCGCCAAGGCCGACGGCGGCCCGATCACCGCGCCGATCGTGACCAAGGTCAAGTAGAAGTTCCGCGACGAGCGGCGTCCTCGCGGAAATCCTCCGCACTTCGCGTACCCGACCAGGTCGGCGCGGTTTTCGACAGAGGGACGGGGTACCGTCTGGGCATGTCCAACCCACCTGCCGCAGCGCCCGGACGGCCGTTCGGGCGCGTGCTCACCGCGATGGCCACCCCCTTCGACGCCGACGGCGCCTTGGACCTGAAGCGGGCGCAGGAGCTGGCCGAGCACCTCGTGGACCTGGGGAACGACGGCCTGGTCGTCAACGGCACCACCGGCGAGAGCCCCACCACGACCGACACGGAGAAGCAGGAGCTGATCCGCGCCGTGGTCGAGGCCGTCGGCGACCGCGCGACGATCGTGGCCGGCGCGGGCACCAACAACACGGCGCACAGCATCGAGCAGGCGAAGCAGGCCGAAGCGGCCGGCGCGCACGGCCTGCTGGTCGTCACCCCGTACTACTCGCGTCCCAGCCAGGCCGGGCTGTACGCGCACTTCACCACCGTCGCCGACAGCACCGGCCTGCCGGTGCTGCTCTACGACATCCCGCCGCGCTCGATCGTCCCGATCGAGGTCGACACGCTGCTGCGGCTGGCCGAGCACCCGCGGATCGTCGCGGTCAAGGACGCCAAGGGCGACCTGATCGCCGGCTCCGAGGTCATCGCCAACACCCACCTCGCGTACTACTCGGGTGACGACGGCCTGAACCTGCCCTGGCTGTCGGTCGGCGGCGTCGGCGTGGTGAGTGTGATCGGTCACGTCGTCGCGGGCCGGATCCGCGCGATGATCGACGCCTACGAGAACGGCGACACGTCCACCGCGCGCACCAACCACCGCGGCATGCTGCCGGTGCTGCGGGCGATGTCGCGGGTCGGCGGGGTCGCGTTCAGCAAGGCGGCCCTGCGCCTGCGCGGCTTCGACATCGGCGACCCGCGCCTCCCGATCGTGGCCCCGACCACCGAGCAGACGGCCCTGATCGCCGCCGATCTGGCCCAGGGCGGCGTGCCGCTGGGCGACACGGCGGCTCAGGACTGGCATGGTGAGCGGGTGGCACATGCAGACTCGAGGGCCGCCTACGTGGCGCCGACCTCGCACACCAGCGTTGGGACCCTGCCTCGGTGAGCTCACTACCCCCAGGTCCAGGCCCCACCAACGCCCCTCCCGCGCTTCCCGACGGAGCCCTGCGCGTGGTCGCGCTCGGCGGCATCGGCGAGGTCGGGCGCAACATGACCGTCTTCGAGTTCGCCGGCCGGCTGCTCATCGTCGACTGCGGGGTGCTCTTCCCCGAGGACGACCAGCCCGGCGTCGACCTGATCCTGCCCGACTTCCGCGCGATCGAGGACCGTCTCGAGGACATCGACGGACTGGTGCTCACCCACGGGCACGAGGACCACATCGGTGCCGTCCCGTTCCTCCTGCGCCTGCGGCCGGACCTGCCGATCTACGGCTCGAGGTTCACCAACGCGCTGCTCGCGGCGAAGGCCAAGGAGCACCGGCAGCGGCCGAAGCTGATCGAGGTCCGCGAGGGGGAGCGCCGCGACGTCGGCGTGTTCAACCTCGAGTTCTTCGCGGTGAACCACTCGATCCCGGACGCGCTGGCCGTCGCCATCCGCACCCCGGCAGGCGTCGTCCTGCACACCGGCGACATCAAGCTCGACCAGCTCCCGCTCGACGGGCGCCTCACCGACCTGGCCGGCTTCTCCCGGCTCGGCGACGAGGGTGTCGACCTGTTCTGCGTCGACTCGACCAACGCCGAGGTCCCCGGGTTCGTGATGCCCGAGCGCGACATCGGCCCGGTGCTCGACGACGTCATCCGCCGCGTGGACCAGCGCGTGATCGTGGCCTGCTTCGCCAGCCACGTGCACCGCGTCCAGCAGGTGCTCGACGCCGCGCACCGGCACGGCCGCCGGATCGCGTTCGTCGGCCGGTCGATGGTCCGCAACATGGGCATCGCCGCCGAGCTGGGCCTGCTCAACGTGCCGGACGGCCTGCTGGTCGACCTCGACCAGGCGAGCAACCTCCCGGAGAGCAAGGTCCTGTTCGTCTCCACGGGTTCGCAGGGCGAGCCGCTCTCGGCACTGTCGCGGATGGCGCGCGGCGAGCACCGGCAGATCTCGATCCGCGCGGGCGACACCGTCGTGCTGGCCAGCTCGATGATCCCGGGCAACGAGACCGCGGTGTTCGGCGTGGTCAACGGCCTGACCCGGCTCGGCGCGAACGTCGTGCACCAGGGCAACGCCAAGGTGCACGTGTCCGGCCACGCGTCGGCGGGGGAGCTGCTCTACCTGTACAACGCCGTCCGCCCGAGCAACGTCATGCCGGTCCACGGCGAGTGGAAGCACCTGAAGGCCAATGCCGAGCTGGCGATCCGCACCGGCGTCGCGGCGGACAACGTGGTGATCGCCGAAGACGGCGTGGTCGTCGACCTGGTCGACGGCAAGGCCACCCGCACCGGCCGCGTCGAGGTCGGGCACGTCTACGTCGACGGCCTCTCGGTCGGCGACGTCGGCGAGTCGACCCTGTCCGACCGGCTGGTGCTGGGCGAGGGCGGGTTCATCTCGATCAGCGTCGCGATCGAGTCCGCCACCGGCCGCCCGGTCAGCGCCCCGACGGTGTCCGGCCGCGGCTTCTCCGACGACCCGAAGGCGCTCGACGCCGTCGTGCCGCTGGTGGAGATGGAGCTGGCGCGCACGGAGGCCGAAGGCATCACCGACACCCACCGCATCGCCCAGGCGGTCCGCCGGGTGGTCGGCCGCTGGGTCGCCGACACCTACCGCCGCCGTCCGATGATCGTCCCGACGGTCATCCCGGTCTAGACCGCTACGCCGTGAGGGGCGCCTTCAGGGATCTGACGTCCTGAAGGTGCCCCTCACGGCGTTTCAGCGCCCGGCTTTGGCGAGCAGCAGGGCCACGGCCACCGTGGCCGTCTGCCGGGCCAGGTCCCACCGGGCCCGGCGCTGTTCGGTGCGTGTCGGCTTCATGCGAACCCCCTTCGACGGCACCCAGTGTTCCGCGAGGAGGGGCCCGGAACATCCCGCCGGAGGACGAATCGCCTCCGACCCGGGGATGAGGTTTCCCCGGGATGCAGCGGTACTTACGCCGTCCGGACCACGTGCCGCCACTGGACCGCGGTCTAGCCTTGGAGCACACCCGCCTCGGGAAGAGAGGCCGCGCCGATGGGACGTCATTCGCCGGACGGGCGACGACGCCGGCTGCTCGTGCCCGCCCTGGCGACCGGTCTCGTGGTCGTGCTCGGGGCCGCGGCCTGGGTCACCGTCTCGGTGGTGCGGTCCCGTCCTACTTGTGAGAACCCGGCGAAGGTCCTCGTCACGGCGTCCCCGGACGTCGCGCCCGCGCTGTCGCTGGTCGCGCGCGGTCTCGACCTCGGCTGCGGTTCCGTCGAGGTCCAGACCCGTGAGGCGACGCTGGCCGCCGAGGGGCTCGCGATGTCCGACGGCAGCCCGCGGCCGCAGGTCTGGGTGCCCGACTCCACCCTCGCGCTGCGCCGCGCCCACCAGCTCGGCGCCGCCGACGTCCCCGAGACGGGCGCGTCGGTGGCCAGCTCGCCGGTGGTCCTGGCCGTCGCGGAGGCCGCGGCGAAGGGCCTCGGCTGGCCGTCGCGCACCTTGACCTGGGCGGACGTCCTCGCACCGGACGCGGCGGGGATCGTCACCGGCATGCCCGACCCGGCCCGCGACGCGGTCGGCGCGACCGCCCTGCTCGGGATCCGCGCCTCGGTGCGGCCGGGCCCCGACGCCGCGGCGGCGTTCGTCGCGCAGCTGCGGCGGTTCTCGGCGAACACGCTCGGCGGGGACACCGACCTCATCGCGCGGCTGCCGGAATCGAGCGAGGGCACCGGAGCGGGTTCGGTGACGGCGTTCCCGGCGTCGGAGAACTCGTTGCTGCGCCACAACATCGAGGACGCGACGTCGCCGCTGGTCGCCGTCTACTCGACCGCCGTGCCCACTTTGGACTACCCGTTCGCCGAGCTGGGCGGGATCACGCCGCCGCAGCAGCGGATCGTCGACAAGCTGCGCGACGCGATGCTCAACGGCTCGGGCGGCGACGCCATCACGAAGACCGGCCTGCGGGCCGCGGGCGGCCAGGCGCTGCGCGAGCACACCGGCGACCCGCGGGTGTCGCCCCCGGGCTTCTGGACGGTCGGCCTGCCGGACGCCGCCGACGTCGACCAGCTGCTCAGCCAGTGGGCGGGGATCAACCTGAGCGCGCGGGTCCAGGTGCTGCTGGACGTCTCGGGTTCGATGAACGCGCAGGTGCCGGGGACCGGGCTGAACCGGATGCAGCTGACCACCGAGGCCACGGCCAAGGCGCTGCACCTGTTCAAGCCGACGACGCAGCTGCGGATGCTGGAGTTCTCGACCCGCCTGGACGGTGACAAGGACTACCGCGAGATCCTCCCGATGGCGCCGGTCGCGCAGCACCTGGCCAGCGGCGCGCTCGACAAGCTGAACCAGCTCAAGGCCACCGCCGACGGCGGAACGGGGCTCTACGACAGCGTGCTGGAGACGTACCGCACGGCGCGGCGCGAGTGGGAGCCCGGCCGGCTGAACCTGGTGATCGTCGTGACGGACGGCCGCAACGAGGACCCGAAGGGCATCAGCCGCGCGGACCTGCTGACGGAGCTGGCCAAACTGCAGGACCCGAGACGCCCGATCCGGCTGATCGGGGTGGGCGTCGGCCCGGACGCGGACAAGGCGGAGCTGGACGACCTGACCAAGGCCACGGGCGGAAGCGCCTTCGTGGCCGCGGACCCGGCCAAGATCACCGAAGTGTTCTTCGGCGCGTTGAGCCGGATCGCCGGCGGCTGACGTTCGGTGATCGCCGTACGTCGCAGACATTCACGGTTGCGCGGGCACGAGCACGCGGATGACGACGGCGATCCGGACCTGCCGCGACCGGACAAGCTCGGCCGAACGTGCTCTACGAGGCGGGTATGGCGTCCGGCCGATATCCGGAGCACACCGTGCTGGTCGAGTTCGGGAAGGTGCGATCGCTCACCGACATCGCAGGCCGGTCCGACGACGACGCCGAACTCACGTTGAGCCTGAAGGGGACGCTCTCCTTCGAGGACAAGCCCGTCGGTTCGGTCAGCGGATCTGTGCCGAACCTTTCCGGCAGTGCACGCCGGGCGTTCGAGCTCACCGAGCGGGACAGCACGCCGAGTTTCGGCAGACCCACGGGAAAAGAGCGCATTGTGCGTGGAGTCAGGCGGTGAGGATCGGCGAGTGGCGCTGCACGATGTAGGCGCCGACCAGCAGGATCGCCGAGCCGAGCAGCTGCGGCCACGCGAGCTCCTCGCCGATCAGCAGCCACGCGGCGACCGTCGTGATCACCGGTTCGACCAGCCCGAGCACGCTCGCCACCGACGCGGGCAGGTGCCGCAGCGACGAGATGCCGCAGGCGTAGGCGAGCACCGTCGCCACCAGGACCAGCAGGACCATCAGCAGCCAGACGGGCGGGTGCCAGGCGCCGAACTCGACGCCGGCGTCGAGCAGGCGCATCGGCCACGTCCACGGCGGCGCGACGACGCAGATCGCGACCGCACCGAGCACCATGCCCCAGGTGACCAGGCCCAGCGGGTCGATGTCGGCGACGGCGCGTTCACCGAGCAGGAAGTAGCCGGCCGAGCAGAGGGCCGCGCCGAAGCCGGCCAGCAGCCCGACGCCGTCCAGCGTGACGCCCTGCCAGACCTGGGCGACCAGCGACAGGCCGGCCATCGCCAGCGCGATGCCGCCCCACACCGGCCGCGGCAGCCGGTGGCGCCGCACGAACCGCACCCAGAGCGCGATGAGCACCGGCGAGACGAACTCCAGCAGGATGGCGATGCCGACCGGGATCCGGCCCGCGGCGACGAAGTACAGCAGCTGCACGCCGGCCACGCCGAGCAGGCCGTACCCGAGCAGCACCGGGAGGTGCTCGCGGCGCACCTTCAGCTTCCGCGGCGCGAACAGCGCCACGCCGGCGAGCAGCACGAGCCCGGCCAGCGTGATCCGCGCCGCGGCCACCTGCTCCGGGGTGATCCCGGCGGACATCGCGGACTTGCCCAGCGTGCCCGACGTGCTGAAGAACAGGGCGGCGAGCAGGACGAGCGTGGTCCCGCGGGCGCGCGAGGCGACCCGGGGTGGCGCGACGACGGGCAGTTCGGTGGTCACCGTCGCGACTTTAAGGGCCGCCCGGACACCACCAAAGCGGTTTTCCGGGTTACTCCCGGTCCTGCTTGAGCCCGGTCGCGACGTGCGTCGTGATGGTGGCCAGCCGCCGCCCCTGCACCCGCAGCGCGCCGAGCGCGAGCTCGTCCGGTGACGCCGACTTGCGCGAGACGAACGAGCCGCCGTACGGGTTGCCGGACTCCATCAGGTGCGGGTCGGTGTAGCCGAGCGGCACGACGATCGCGCCCCAGTGGTAGAAGACATTGTTGATCGCCAGCAGCGTGGACTCCAGCCCGCCGTGCGAGGTCGACGCCGTGGTGAACGACGTCGCGACCTTGTCCGCCAGCTTTCCCTGCGCCCACAACCCACCCGTGCTGTCCAAATAGGACTTCAACTGGGCGGCCGGCCCGCCGAACCGGGTCGGGCTGCCGACGGCGAGGCCGTCGGCCCACCGGAGGTCGTCGAGCGTGGCGAGCTCGTGGTGCGGACCCGAGTCGATCCAGGCCTGCCAGCGCCGGTTCTGCGCGATGGCCTCGGCGGGCACCGTCTCCGGCACGGTCCGCACCCGCACCTCGGCCCCGGTCTCGGCCGCCCCCGCGGCGAGCGCCTCGGCGAGGGCGGCGGTGTTCCCGGTCGAGCTGTAGTAGACGACGAGTATCCGTGTGCTCACCGGCCCGACTCTAGGGGCAGGCGGCCACGAGTCTCAGGATCCGGACTCCCGGACCTCAGGGCTTGGGCTTCCAGGGGCTGACGGTGTCGGTCGGCCGGGTCGGGTCGTGGAACCGGGGCCGGTCCAGCTCGCCCGCGCGCAGCGGGACCAGGCCGTCCGTGATCGCCTGCATGATCTTCGCGTGGGCTCGCACCCCCGCGCCGGGGCGGGACGGCTCGACGTCCGACAGGTCCACCGGGTCGCCGAAGTGCACCCGGAACTTCGGGCGGCGCAGCGGCGCGCTCAGGCCGGAGCGGGCCAGCGGGACCAGGTCGGCCGGGCCGTTGACGGTCTCCGTGCCCCAGTAGACGGCCTCGTGCGCGCCCCACTGGCTGATCGGGATCACCGGGACGCCCGCGGCCAGCGCCAGGCGCGCCGCGCCGGTCTTGCCGCGCTCCGGCCACAGGCCCGGGTCGTGGCTGATCCGGCCCTCGGGGTAGACGATGAGCGGCTCGCGCGTGGTCTTCAGCGCCTCGACGGCCTCGGTGAACTGCCCGACCGCCGTCGCCGCGACCTTCCGGTCCACCCGCAGGTGCCCGCTCACCCGCAGCGCCGGCCCGATCACCGGGGCGTCCAGGATGCCGCCGGCCAGCATGAACACCGGGTTGATCCCGATCCGCTTGCACGCGGCCATCAGCACGAACGCGTCGAACACGCCGATGTGGTTCGCGGTCATCAGCAGCGGCCGTCCCCGCAGCTGGGCCGGGATCCGGCCGGTCACGGTGAGGCGCCCGACGAGGTTCACCAGCCCGCGGTCGATGTTCAGCATGGTCCGCCAGATGGCCGGGGCACGGCGGGACGAGTCGTCGGTGCGCAGCGCGAACATGCGCAGAGCATGGCAGACGCCGATTTCACCCGGATGGCCCCTCATGCCCCGACTGTGAGGCAGAAGTTCACGATGCGCTGAGAGTGGCGCATGTGACGAAACGTCCGGGGCGGTTACCGTTGGAGCATGGCTGGGTCGGCGACGAGGAAGCGAAGTACGGGTAGCGGCGCGAAGGGAGCAGCGGCGCGCAAGCCCCGTACTCCGGCGAAGCCACGTACCTCGGCCGCCCGCAAGCCCGCTGCCCGCAAGCCGGCCCCGCGGCGCAAGACGCCGGGGGTGTTCGGCAAGGGCGTCCGCGGCACCTGGAACCTGCTGGCCAAGGGCCTCGGGACGCTGGCGCGCACCGTCGGCCGCACGCGGGAGCTGGAGCCCGAGCACCGCCGCGACGGCCTCGCGCTGGGCCTGATCGCCCTGGCCATCATCGCCGCGGTCGGCGTCTGGTGGCGCGCGGCCGGCCCGATCGGCGCGGCCGTCGAGATCGCCACCCGGACCGTCCTCGGGGCCGGCGCCGTCACGTTGCCGCTGGTCCTGGTCGTGGTCGCGGTCGCGCTGATGCGGTCCGAACCGCACCCGGAGACCCGGCCGCGGATGGTCGTCGGCACGATCATGGTCGTGCTGTCCGTGCTCGGGATGCTACACATCTTCACCGCGCTCCCGGACACCAACGACGCCCGGATGTACGCCGGCGGCATCATCGGCGCCTTCTCCGGCGGGCTGCTCACCATGGGCGTCACCACCTGGGTCGCGGTGCCGCTGCTGATCCTCGCGCTCGTGTTCGGCGTGCTCGTGTTCACCGGCACGCCGGTGCGCGAGATCCCGCAGCGCCTGCGCAACTGGGGCCTCGACGAGGAGGAGATCGCCGAGGCCGAGCAGGGCGCCGGCTTCGCGACCGACGAAGGCGCCGTCACCGAGGCCGACCCGAAGACCGCGCGCCTGCGCAAGCCGTCGCGGCGCCGCCAGGCGGCCGACGCGAACCCCGAGCAGCTGGACCTCGACGCCGCGCTGGCCGAAATGCCGACGCCGATCAAGCCCCCGAAGGCCAGCGCTGCGCTGCCCAAGCCGCCCGCCGAGGTACCGGAGAAGAAGCCGAAGAAGCCTGCGGACCCCCCGTTGGCGGTCACCCGGACGGTGGAAGGCGACTACCAGCTGCCGCCGCCGGACCTGCTGAAGCTCGGCGACGCGCCGAAGTCCCGCAGCAAGGCCAACGACGCCATGATCGAGGCGATCACCGGCGTGCTGGAGCAGTTCAGCATCGACGCGCAGGTCACCGGCTTCACCCGCGGCCCGACGGTGACGCGGTACGAGGTCGAACTCGGCCCGGGCGTCAAGGTCGAGAAGATCACCGCGCTGACCAAGAACATCGCCTACGCCGTCGCCACCGACAACGTCCGGCTGCTGGCGCCGATCCCCGGCAAGTCCGCCGTCGGCATCGAGGTGCCGAACTCCGACCGCGAGATGGTCCGCCTGGGTGACGTCCTGCGCGCGCCGACCACGGTCAAGGACAACCACCCGATGGTGATCGGCCTCGGCAAGGACATCGAGGGCCACTTCGTCACCGCGAACCTGACGAAGATGCCCCACCTGCTGGTCGCCGGTTCGACCGGTTCCGGTAAGTCGAGCTTCGTCAACTCGATGCTGGTGTCGCTGCTCGCGCGGGCGACGCCGGACGAGTGCCGGATGATCCTGATCGACCCGAAGATGGTCGAGCTGACGCCGTACGAGGGCATCCCGCACCTGATCACGCCCATCATCACCCAGCCGAAGAAGGCCGCCGCCGCGCTGGCCTGGCTGGTGGAGGAGATGGAGCAGCGCTACCAGGACATGCAGGTCAACAAGGTCCGGCACATCGACGACTACAACAAGAAGGTCAAGTCGGGCGAGATCACCGCGCCGCCCGGGTCCGAGCGCGAGTACCGGCCGTACCCGTACATCATGGCGATCGTCGACGAGCTCGCCGACCTGATGATGACCGCCCCGCGCGACGTCGAGGACGCGATCGTCCGGATCACCCAGAAGGCCCGTGCCGCGGGTATCCACCTGGTCCTGGCCACGCAGCGGCCGTCGGTCGACGTCGTCACCGGCCTGATCAAGACCAACGTGCCCTCGCGCCTGGCGTTCGCGACGTCGTCGCTGACCGACTCGCGGGTCATCCTCGACCAGCCGGGCGCGGAGAAGCTGATCGGCATGGGCGACGCGCTCTACCTGCCGATGGGCGCCGGCAAGCCGGTCCGCATCCAGGGCGCGTTCGTCGGCGACGAGGAGATTTCCTCGGTCGTCAACTACGCCAAGGAGCAGGCGCAGCCGGACTACCAGGACGGCGTCACCGCGCAGAAGGCCGGCGAGAAGAAGGAGATCGACCCGGACATCGGCGACGACCTCGACGTGCTGATCCAGGCGGCCGAGCTGATCGTGACGTCCCAGTTCGGCTCGACGTCGATGCTGCAGCGCAAGCTGCGGGTCGGCTTCGCCAAGGCCGGCCGCTTGATGGACCTGCTGGAAAGCCGCGGCGTGGTCGGCCCGTCGGAGGGCTCGAAGGCCCGCGACGTGCTGATCAAGCCGGAGGAACTGGAGTCGGTCCTCTTCATGATCCGCGGCGGCGACCCGGTGCCTTCGGACCCGGACGACGAGTAGTGCAACCCGCCGCCGGGTCCGTTCCGTCCTGAGCACATGGACCTGCAGCGCATCGCAGCCGGAGTGTTCGCCCTCGCCGTCGTCGTGGTGGGCGCCGGGAGCTCGGCCGCCTCCGGGCAGGCCGTGTCCTCGACCGTCAGCACCCCGCCCGGGGCGGAGGTGACGCTCCACGCCGGCCAGGAGGCCGCCGTGCAGGGGAAGGACCTGACCGTGCGCTACGTCCGCGTGGTCAGCGACTCCCGGTGCCGCCCGAGCATGACGTGCTTCTGGCAGGGCGAGGCGTCCCTCGCGTTCCTGCTGAGCGAGCCCGGCCGCGGCGAGAGCACCACGGCCGAGCTGCACAGCGGCCCGCGCACCGGCCCGCAGGCGACGTCGTTCGCCGCGAGCCGGGTCGAGCTGGTGTCGGTGAGCGAGGACGGCCAGGAGGCCACCGTCCGCGTCAGCTGAGCGGCGTGCCCCAGTGGTCCAGGTAGGCGACCTCGGACAGCGGGACGCGCGCGGCCGGCTTGAAGTCCTGGACGGTCGTGTACGCCACCGGCAGCAGCCCCACCTGCGTGAAGCCGTCCGGGACACCGAGGATTTCCGCCGCCTCCGCTTCACGCGAGAGGTGGTACGTCGTGAGCGTCGAGCCCAGCCCGCGGGAGCGCAGGGCCAGCTGGAAGCTCCAGACCGCGGGGAAGATGCCGCCGTAGAACGCCGCGTCCGTCGCGTTCTCGCCGCTGGGCCGCCCCTCGAGACAGGGGATGACGAACACCGGGACCCGCTCGATGACGTCGATCAGGTGCCGCCCGGACGCCAGCGACCGGCTCGCGCCGGCGTCGTCTCCGGCCGCGGCCTCCCGGCCCGCCAGGTAGGCCTCGCCGACCTCGCGGAACAGCGCGCCGAGCCGTTCCTTCACGTCCTGGTCGCGCACCACGAGCCAGCGCCACGCCTGGGCGTTGCCCGGGGTGGGAGCCTGCAGGGCCAGGTTCAGGCACTCCTCGAGGACGGCCGGCTCGACCGGGCGGTCGAGGTCGAGCTTCCGCCGGACGGCACGGGTGGTGCTCAGCAGGTGATCGATCTCCATGACCCCATCCTGGCCCGGACCGCGACGGCCCGGGCCAGGAACGGGATCAGCCGCCGAACTTGCGGACGGCCTGGTAGTACGTCCAGGCCGTGCCCTTGCAGACCACGTTGCCGCCGCAGACGCTCTTCAGGTCGTTGTAGAGGTTGTCGTCGATCGTCTTGCGGGTCGTCTCGTTGAAGCGGCCCTGCTTCTTGTAGTTGCGGTAGCCGAAGTCGTGCCGGTGGCAGCCCGGGAGGAACTGGAAGCCGAACGGGGTGTCCGGCGACCAGGAGCAGCCGTCGGACGACCAGTCGAGCTGGCCGTTGTAGGGCTGCTGGGCCCGCGTCGACTCGAAGCCGGACAGCGAGGTGTGGAAGAGGTACTGGTCGGTGACCGTCGGGATGTCGACGGCCGCCGCAGTGCCGGCGCCCATCAGGACGCCCCCGCCGACAGAAACGGCCACCGCCACGGTGGCCCCCAGGTTCCGCAGTGTCGTGCGCATCGTTCTCGTTCCCTTGCCGATCAGGCGGACGGTTGCCGGATCAGCTTCGGGCCTCGGGTGGCGTGCGTCACCGCCCGAAAGAGGGGATTCGGAAAATTCTTCTCGAAGCAGGGGTACCGCGCGTGAATCGTTCAGGTGATCAGGGTTGACACCGGGGGTTCAGAGTTCGAGCAGCATGCGCGAATTGCCCAGGGTGTTCGGCTTGGCGTAGGGCAGGTCGAGGAACTCGGCGACGCCGGTGTCGTGCGAGCGCCGCATCTCCTCGTAGACCTCGTGCGACACCGGGGTGCCGTCGATCTCCACGAAGCCGTGCCCGGCGAAGAAGCCGGTCTCGAAGGTCAGCACGAACAGCCGCTTGAGACCGAGCTCACGCGCCTCGTCGACCAGCCGGGCGACCAGCAGCCGCCCGACACCCTGGCCGCGGGCGGCCTTGTCGACGACCACGGTGCGCAGCTCGGCGATGTCCTCCCACAGCACGTGCAGGGCGGCCGCGCCGAGGACCTCGCCCGCCGCCTCGGCGACCCAGAACTCGTGGACCGCCTCATACAGCGTCACGAGGTCCTTCTCCAGCAGCACGCGGCCCGCGTCCGCGTCGACCAGGGCCTTGATCTTGCGGATGTCGGCGATCCGGGCGCGGCGGACGGTCGGGCGGGGCGAGTCGGACGGCACGATCGTCAACTCAACCACACGCTCCCGGAGGCGGGGCGACACGACCGGGCTACGCCGTCGTCGGGCCGCCCGGGCCCGGCGGCTACCCTGAACGTCGTGCCTTCTCCTGCCACGGAACCTGCCGCCACCCGACGCGTCTCCCTGCTGACCCTGGGCTGCGCCCGCAACGAGGTCGACTCGGAGGAGCTGGCGGGCCGGCTGGCGGCCGGCGGCTGGGAGCTGGCGGCCGATCCGGAGGACTCCGACGTCGTGGTGGTCAACACCTGCGGCTTCGTCGAGTCGGCCAAGAAGGACTCCGTCGACACGCTGCTGGCGGCCTCCGACACGGGCAAGAAGGTCGTCGCGGTCGGCTGCATGGCCGAGCGCTACGGCCACGAGCTGGCCGACAGCCTGCCCGAGGCGGACGCCGTCCTCGGCTTCGACCACTACGCCGAGCTTTCCGACCGCCTCGACGACGTCGTCGCCGGGCGCAAGGTCGCCTCGCACACCCCGGGCGACCGCCGCAAGCTGCTGCCGATCAGCCCGGTCCAGCGGCCCGCCGCGGCCGAGAACGTCGAGGTCCCGGGCCACGCGCAGCACGGCTGGGGCCCGCGGGTGCTGCGCACGCGCCTCGACGACTCCCCGGTGGCCGCGCTGAAGATCGCCTCCGGCTGCGACCGCCGCTGCTCGTTCTGCGCGATCCCGTCGTTCCGCGGTTCCTTCGTGTCGCGGCAGCCGGACGAGATCGTCGCCGAGGCGATGTGGCTGGCCGAGCACGGCGTCAAGGAACTGTTCCTGGTCAGCGAGAACTCGACGTCCTACGGCAAGGACTTCGGCCGCGACGGCGCCACCGCGCTGGAGCGGCTGCTGCCGCGGCTGGCGGAGGTCGAGGGCATCGAGCGGGTCCGCGTCTCCTACCTGCAGCCGGCCGAGACGCGCCCGCAGCTGGTCAAGGCCATCGCGACCACGCCGGGGGTCGCCGAGTACTTCGACCTGTCCTTCCAGCACTCCAGCGAGCAGGTGCTGCGCCGGATGCGCCGGTTCGGCTCCACCGACTCGTTCCTGGCGCTGACCGAGCAGATCCGCGAGTACGCGCCCGAGGCCGGCATCCGCACCAACGTGATCGTCGGGTTCCCCGGCGAGACCGAGCACGACCTGGCCGAGCTGGAGCGCTTCCTCACCGGCGCCCGGCTCGACGCGGTCGGCGTCTTCGGCTACTCCGACGAGGACGGCACCGAGGCCGAGGGCTTCGACGGCAAGCTCGACGAGGAAGAGGTCGGCCGCCGGGTCACCCGGATCTCGGCCCTGGTCGAGGAGCTGACCTCGCAGCGCGCCGAGGACCGGATCGGCACCTTCGTCGACGTCCTGGTCGAGCTGGACGACGACGGCGAGCTCACCGGCCGCGCCGCGCACCAGGCCCCCGAGGTCGACGGCGAGTGCATCATCCTCGACGCGCCGGAGAAGACGCAGGTCGGTGACTTCCTCCGGTGCGAGGTCGTCGACTCGGCGGGGGTGGACCTGATCGTCCGCGCGTCACCGGACGCCGACCGGTGAGTGCGCTCCCGAGCGACGCCGCGGACGAGGGCCTGGCCCACGCCACGCCGGCCGGCGACGCACCCGCGCAGGTTCCCGAACCGACCCCGGTTCCCACCCTGAACCTGGCGAACCTGCTGACGCTCTCGCGCCTGGTGCTGGTGCCGCTGTTCATCGCGGCCCTGTTCACCGGCGACGGCGTCGACACGACCTGGCGCGCCATCGCCACCGGGCTGTTCGCCGTCGCGTCGGCGACCGACCAGCTCGACGGCTGGGTGGCCCGCAAGTACGGCCTGATCACCGACTTCGGCAAGATCGCCGACCCGATCGCGGACAAGGCGCTGACCGGCGCCGCGCTGGTGGGCTTGAGCATCCTCGGCGAGCTCGGCTGGTGGGTCACGATCGTGATCGCCGTCCGCGAGATCGGCGTCACCCTGCTGCGGTTCTGGGTGATCCGCCACGGCGTCATCCCGGCCAGCCGCGGCGGCAAGGCCAAGACGATGGCCCAGATCGCCGCGATCACCGCGTACCTGCTGCCCTTGCCGGCCGGTGCCGACCCGGTGCGCTGGGCGCTGATGGGCCTGGCCCTGGTGCTGACCGTCGTGACCGGCGTCGACTACCTGGTCCGGGCGGTGCGCCTGCGCGCGGCCGGGCGCCGCGTCACCGGGAGCTGAGCGTGGACGAGAAGGCCCTGGTCGCGGCGCTGCGGGCCCGGGGCGAGACGGTCGCGGCCGCCGAGTCGCTGACCGCCGGGCTGGTCTGCGCCACCCTG
>NZ_JBICSQ010000010.1:0-64291 GCF_043197175.1 Amycolatopsis sp. NPDC049252 | reverse complement strand
CCAGGTGCCGGGGGCGAGCGCCGTGCTGCGCGGCGGCCTGGTGGTCTACGCCACCGAACTCAAGACGCGCCTGGCCGGGGTCGACCCCGAGCTGCTCGCCGAGCACGGCGCCGTGTACCCCGAGGTCGCGGCGCAGCTGGCCGCCGGCGCCCGCGAGCGCTGCGGCGCCACCTGGGGGCTCGGGCTCACCGGCGTGGCCGGCCCGGCCGCCCAGGACGGGGTCGCGCCGGGCACCGTGCACATCGGGCTCGACGGGCTGGGGACACGCACAGTCCGTACCCTGGCCTTGAGCGGCGACCGGGCCTTGATCAGGACCGAGTCGGTCCGCGCCGCGTTTGCCCTGCTCGGGGAACATCTGGCGTGATTCGGGCGTTCGCCCTTGGCGTACGGGCACCCAAATCCTGCGCCCGGGGCGCCGCTCTGGGTAACGTAGGGGGTACTTGTACGGAAGGGAGGCGCGTGATGACCGTGCTGTTGCGTGAGGCGATCGGTGATCGGCTCCGTCATGCCCGCACCAACCAGCGTCGTACGCTGCGCGACATCTCCCGCGCCGCCAGGGTCAGCCTCGGCTACCTCTCCGAGGTGGAACGAGGTCAGAAGGAGGCGTCGAGCGAGCTGCTCGCGTCCATCTGCCAGGCCCTGGACCTTCCGCTCGGCGAGCTGCTGCACAACGTGGCGGCGGACGTCACGGCCCTCGACAACGTCGAGGTCGCACCGGTCGACGAGCGGATCGTGGAAGGCGCGGGCCGGGAGAAGCTGCCCGAGCGCGGTGCCAAGGCCACGGCGGCCGGGATCGAAGGTGGCCGCCTGATGTCCGAGCTGATCGGCAACGACCTCGCTGACCTGCGGGTATCGCCGGCGCCGCGGATGAACACCACGCTGCGCACGACGATCGGGCAGCCGAAGCTGGCCTCGACGATCGCGGCATAGAGACGAAGAATCACGGATCGGACACGACGACGGCCCCGGGCAACGCGCCCGGGGCCGTTCGCGTGGGGATACCGGGGTGATCAGGGACGAACCCTGAAATCCCCCGGGGTCGCCTGGAATGGACGTGGCCGACCTGACACGATGGAACCCAACGCCGGGGTCGGTGCGTTGCATCAGCAGGGGAGCGACGCCCCACCCCGAGTACTCAAGGCCCGTGGGACGCAAGAAGGCAGGCGGAGGAGATGGCCAACCCGTTCGTGAAGTTCTGGAAGTACATGATGGCGGCGTTCTCGTCGAAGATCGACGAGCACGCCGACCCGAAGGTACAGATCCAGCAGGCCATCGAGGAGGCGCAGCGCAACCACCAGGCGCTGACGCAGCAGGCCGCCTCCGTGATCGGCAACCAGCGTCAGCTGGAGATGAAGCTCAACCGGCAGCTCGGCGACGTCGAGAAGCTGCAGGCCTCGACCCGGCAGGCCCTCGTCCTCGCGGACGAGGCGCGCTCGAAGGGTGACGAGCAGAAGGCGACCGAGTTCGAGACCGCCGCGGAGAGCTTCGCGACGCAGCTCGTCACGGCCGAGCAGAACATCGAGGACCTCAAGACGCTGCACGACCAGTCGCTGCAGGCCGCGGCCCAGGCCAAGAAGGCCGTGGAGCGCAACTCGCAGATGCTGCAGCAGAAGCTGGCCGAGCGCACGAAGCTGCTCTCGCAGCTGGAGCAGGCGAAGATGCAGGAGCAGGTCTCCGCTTCGCTGAACCAGATGAGCCAGCTGGCCGCGCCGGGCAACACGCCGTCGCTGGAAGAGGTCCGCGACAAGATCGAGAAGCGCTACACCACGGCCCTCGGTCAAGCGGAGCTCGCGCAGAACTCGGTCCAGGGCCGCATGATGGAGGTCCAGGCCTCCACCACGCAGTTCGCCGGGCAGTCGCGGCTCGAGCAGATCCGCGCGTCGATGCGCGGGGACTCGGTCGCCCAGGTGACCGACGGCGGCGCGGCCGCGGCCCAGAAGCCGGCCAGCAGCTCGGCCGACATCCAGCGTGAGATCCAGGCGCGCGTGCAGGCCGAGCAGGGCAAGAACCCGGCCTGACGCCGGAGCCGGAGCCGAACCAGGGGGCGGGCATGGGACAGCAAGGCAGAGGCCGGGACTTCAGCGAGTTCGGCGCCAAGCTCGACAAGCACATCGAGAAGCTGCCCGAATACGCCCAGCGCGCCCAGGAGAAGCTCCAGAAGGTCCAGAAGTACTTCCCGCCGGCCGATCAGGCCGGCGGGAAGCCCGGGACGGCCCGGCCGTCCTACCAGCGTCCCAACCCGTTGCAGCGGCCGCGGACCCCCGTGCCGCGGATGCCGGACATGACTTCGCTGGCCAACCAGGTCCCGGCCTTCGCCGAGGCGCGGGCCAAGTGGACCCGGTGGAACGAACCCGCCGCGAAGCTGGAACGCCGCAAGCGCCGCACGTCGCGCGCGCTCACCCTGTGGATCCTGCTGACGATCCTGTGCGGTGTCCTCGCCGTGGCCGCCGGGGTCGGCTGGATGAGCGCCACCGGGGCCGCGATGATGCCGCAGGCGATCATGGCGTTCGCCGGAGCGGTCGTGTTCGGCACCTTCAGCGTCCGGTCCGGGGTCAAGCTCCGGGCCCTCAACCGCGTCCAACTGCCGTCCGCGCCGGCCGGGCCGCCACCGCTGCCGCCCGCCGGGTCGGCGGCGCGCGAACCGATGGAACGCCTCGCCGAGGGTGAGGCGTCGCTGGCCGAGCTGCTGCGCCAGCTGTCGGTGCCGTCTTCGGTGGGCACCACGCCGGTTTCCGGGGTGTCCGTCGAGGACGCCCGCCAGACCGCGAACGAAGCCGCGGCCGCCCTGCGCGGCCTGGCGGCCCGCATCCAGGCGATCGAACGGGGCCGCAACGCCGCCCCGGCCCGCGAGCAGGCCGCGCTGGGCGCGGCGGTCGCCAAGCTGCGCGAACAGCTCGACGACGGCCTCGAAGGCTACGGCGGCCTGGTCGCCGCGGCCGGCCACACGGTCGCCGCCGCCGGCGACGGCCTGGTCACCTCCAAACAGGCTCTCACCGACGCCACGGACCGCCTGGCCGGCCTGGCCATGGCCCTCCGCGAACTCTCGTAACGGACCCACCCGATCCCGCGAGTCGTCCGTCCAGGTACGCGAGTCGTCCGTCCAGGTACGTGTGTCGTCCACCTGGGTACGCGAGCCGACCGTCCACATACGCGTGTCGACTGTCCAATCACACGTGTCGGCCCTCCCGTCTCACGTTTCGGCTCGCCGATCACGCGGAAAGCCGTGTCACTGCGCCGTTCAGGTGCCCCGCTCTGCCATCCGGGTGCCGTCACCCGGCTCCGGAGGCCCGTCGTCACGCGGCGTGCGTGATCGTGCGTTTCCCCCCGGCGTCGCCGCCTGTTCACCTCTTGGTTCCGAAACACGCGCGTAATCGGAAACTGATGGCGACGGAAACGTGCACGACCTAACGTTTCTGTCATGCATGCAGTGGTGGCACTCGACGGAAGGCTCTCCGTGCACTGAGGTTCGCCGGCGCCGACCGTACACAGTGGACTTTCTCGATCCGCCGAGGAAAGGACGCCCCCGTGAACACGCTCCCGCCGGAACCGGACCCCGTCCCGCCGACCCCACCCACCGCGTCCCAGCGCGTGATCGCGGCCTTCGAACGCGTCTCCGAGGTCGACCGCCCCGAACTCTGGACCACCCTGCGCGCCATCGAGGACGTCCTCGTCGACGCGAAGGCCGTCGACGAGCGGGTGAAGGCGGGTGAAGACCTGCCTTTGGCGGGCACCGTCATCGCCGTCAAGGACGTGATCGACGTCGCCGGGCAGCCCACCACCGCTGGCTGCCCGTCCTTCGCCCGGGTCCCGGAAACCTCCGCCACCGTCGTCGCCCGGCTCACCGCGGCCGGCGCGGTCGTGCTCGGCAAGACCAACCTCGACCAGTTCGGCTACGGCCTCACCGGCACCCGCAGCCCGTACGGCGCGGTGTCCGCGGCCTGGGACCGCACCAAGGTCGCCGGCGGCTCCAGCTGCGGCTCGGCCGTCGCCGTCGCGCTCGGCATCGTCGACCTGGCGCTGGGCACCGACACCGCGGGCTCCGGCCGGATCCCGGCCGCGCTGAACGCCGTCGTCGGGCTGAAACCGACGCTGGGCCTGCTGCCGATGACCGGCGTCCTGCCGACGTCCCGCTCCTACGACGCCGTCTCCGTGTTCGCGACCGGCCTGGCCGCCGGCCGCCAGGCGCTCGCCCTGATGACCGGCCCGGACGGTGTCGACCCCGGCACCCGCCCCTGGCCCGCCGACGTCCGCCTCGGCGCCGGCGACCACCCGCGGGTCGCCATCCCGGACCAGGCCGGCCTGGCCCCGCTGAGCCCCGCCGCTCGCCTGGCCTTCCAGGACACGGTGACGCGGCTGGTGGCGTCGGGAGCGGTGGTCGAACCGATCGCCTTCGACGCCTTCCGCGAAGCGGGTGAACGGGTCTACACCGGCTCGCTGGACGCCGAAAGCTACGCCGTGATCGGCGAGTTCCTGGGCAAGGACCCGACCGACGCCGACCCGACGGTCGCCGCCCTGGTCCACGGGGCCGGCGGCCACACCGCGCACGCGTTCGCCGCCGACAAGCACCGGCTCGCCGAGCTGAAGGTCCTTGCCGCACAGGCACTCGACGGCTTCGACGCGCTGCTGGTGCCGACCGTGCCGGACCACCCGGAGCTCGCCGAGGCGCTGGCCGACCCGATCGGCGTCAGCCACCGCTTGGCCACCTACAGCGCGTTCGTGAACGTGCTCGACCTGGCCGCGGTCACCGTCCCGGTGCTGCCGGGCGACCGCCGCCCGTTCGGCGTCACGTTCGTGACGCGCGCCTTCGAGGACCAGATCGCCCTCGACCTCGCCACCGTCTGCACGGACGAGCCGATGACGCACTACCCGGAGCCCGGCGAGGACCTCGTCGTGTTCGGCGCGCACCTGCGCGGCCAGCCGCTCAACGGCCGGCTCACCGAGCTCGGCGCCCGCTTCACCGGCCCGGTCCGGACCGCCGAGCGCTACCGGATGGTGCTGCTGGCGACCGAACCACCACAGCCGGGCGTGCTCGAGGACGTCGACGGGAGTGGTCTCGACGGCGAGCGCTGGCGGCTGTCCCCGGCCGCGCTGGGCCGGTTCGCCGCGACGCTGCCGGAGCCGTTCGTGCTGGCCCGCGTGGAACTCGAGGACGGGTCGCGGGTCCTGGCCGTCCGGTGCGAAAAGGACGCCACCGCAACGGCCCCGGGCCTGGAGCGCTACGAATCCTGGCGCGGTTACGTGCGCTTCACGTCCACGGCCGGGCTGCGAGCCCCCGGCTGACGCGCCGCACCAGCCCCGGCCCGTGCAGCGCGAACCCGGTGTAGAGCTGTACGAGGGACGCCCCGGCGTCCACCAGCCGGACGGCGTCGTCGGGGCCGAGGATGCCGCCGACGCCGATGATCGGCAGGCTCCCGCCGGTGTGGTCGTGCACGAACCGCACGACCTCGGCCGCGCGGGTGGTCAGCGGCCGGCCGGACAGTCCTCCCGCCTGTCCGGCCAGGCTGCTTTCCGCGGCCGCGATGCCGTCGCGCGACAGCGTCGTGTTCGTGGCGATGATCCCGGCGATGCCGTGCTCGAGGCAGACCTCCAGCAGCTCGGCCAGCGCGTCGTCGGTCAGGTCGGGCGCGACCTTCACCAGCACCGGCGTCGGCGTGCCGGAGCCGGCGAGCGCGACAGACGTCGACCGCAGCTCGCCGAGCAGCTCGGCCAGCGCCGCGCGGTCCTGCAGCTGACGCAGCCCGGGCGTGTTGGGCGAGCTGACGTTGATCGCGAAGTAGTCGGCGTACGGGTGCAGCGCGCGCAGTGAGAACCGGTAGTCCTCGACGGCGTCCTCGAGCGGCGTGACCTTCGACTTGCCGATGCTGATCCCGAGCGGGACGCCGGGTTTGCCGCCGCGGGCGAGCTTCGCCGCGAGCGCCTCGGCGCCGTCGTTGTTGAAGCCCATGCGGTTGATCACCGCGTCGGTCTCGGGGAGGGTGAACAGCCGCGGCTTCGGGTTGCCGGGCTGCGCCAGCCGCGTCACGGTGCCGACCTCGACGAAGCCGAAGCCCAGCCCCGCCCACGCGGGCAGCGCACGGCCGTTCTTGTCCATCCCGGCGGCGAGGCCGACGCGGTTCGGGAACCGCAGGCCCAGCACGGTCACCGGGTCGTCGACGCGGCAGAGGCGGCTCAGCGCCGGAGCGGCCTTGCCGAGGCGGGAGAGGACGCCGATCGTGCGCTCGTGCACCAGCTCGGGGTCGTGGTGGGACAGCCGGTACAGCGCCGGGCGGACGATCTTGTCGAAGAGCACGCCCTCATGCTGCCAAATCACCCGGAACGCGCGACCGGAGCGTCACCTGGGCGTGAACGGGCCCACTACGCGCGGGCCTTCCACTCGTCTTCGAGCATCCCGAAGACGAGCTCGTCGGTCCACTCGCCCTTGACGATCTCGTTCTCCCGCAGGTGCGCTTCCTCACGCATGCCGAGGCGCTCCATGAGCGCGGCGGAGGCGGTGTTGCGGCCGTCGCACCGGCCGATGATCCGGTGCAGCCCCAGGTCTTCGAAGCCCAGGCGCAGCAGCTCGGTGGCCGCCTCGGCGGCCAGGCCCTTGCCGTGGTGGTCGGGGTGGAAGACGAACCCGATCTCGCCCTGCCGGTGCTCGCTGCTCAGCCACTCGAGGTTCAGGTCGCCGATCAGCTGCCCGGTCGAAGCCAGCTCGACCGCGACGGCCAGGAACTGCCCTTCCTTCGTCAACGTCGAGCTGTGCACCCGTTTCGCGAGCGCGGCGGCCGATTCGGCGCGGCTGCGGGGACCCCAGTACAGGTAGCGGGCGACGTCCGAGCGGGACTGGAAGGAGTTCAGCGCGTCGAGGTCGTCGGGCGTGAACGGGCGCAGGAGCAAGCGTTCCGTGGTGATCGGGTAGTCGGGCCTGAGCATGTTCCCAGGCTAGCGAGGGATACGCCGTTCGGGGGAGGGAACCGGGAAATCCGATCGGCGAAAGCGGAGGTCCGGTCGCCGGGCGGTCATCCGCCGCCGATCGGTGGCGTGACCTGCACAAATGAGCGGTTTTGGGGTGCCCCCAGGGTGTCTCTCGAACGCCGTCAAACGCTCGAGCCCGGGCCGGACCGGTGCCCGGGAACCCTGGAGGCCCGGTGACTGCCTGGTATTCGCTATCAGGCAAGCACGGGAAGCAGGCGATGAGCCGAAGGTGGCTCCGTTGTATCGCTGCTCAAAGTCCCATCTCGTACCATCCGCTAGCGGACAGTCACCTCACGAGTCCTGTTGGAATACAACTTAGGACCACCTCCTCTCTCGTGTACCGCCACGCTAAACGAAGTTCGCGGTACCCGGCAACGTCATTTCGGTGATCTCACTTTTCAGGAGAGCTTTCGGTGCGTCACCGAGGAAGGACGCGTCGACGGCGTTCTCCGCGAGCCGCGCCAGCTCGGCCGCGGTCAGGGCCAGCGCCTCGGCCACGGCGACGTACTCGCCGGTGAGCGTGGCGCCGAACATCGGCGGGTCGTCGGTGTTGAGCGTGACGACGACGCCGTGGTCGAGCATCCGCCGCACCGGGTGCGCGGCGACCGAGGCGACCTGGCCGGTGCGCACGTTCGACGTCGGGCACACCTCCAGCGGAATCCGGTGCGCCGCAAGGTGTTCGAGCAGCGCCGGGTCGGCGGCGCAGCTCGTGCCGTGGCCGATCCGCTCGGCGCCGAGGTCGTGCAGCGCGGACCAGATCGTGGCCGGCCCGGTGGTCTCGCCGGCGTGCGGCACGCTGTGCAGCCCGGCTTCCCGCGCCCGCGTGAAGAACGGCGCGAACTGTGCCCGCCCGACACCCAGCTCCGGCCCGGCGAGGCCGAAGGACACCAGGCCCGCGGGGCGTTCGCGGAGCGCGAACACGAGGGTTTCGGCACCGGCCTTGGTGCCCTTTTCGCCGGGAATGTCGAAACACCAGGCCAGTTCCACGCCCAGTTCGGCGGCGCGGGCCCGGCCGGACTCGAGCCCGGCGAGCAGGTCGTCGCCGGGCATGCCGTCCAGGAGGTGGTTGTAGGGCGTCACGGTGACTTCGGCGTAGCGGCAGTTCTGTGCGGCGAGGTCGGCGGCCAGGCCGGCCACCAGGGTGCGGACGTCGTGGCGGTCGCGCACCAGCGACGTGACCGCGAAGTAGACCGTGAGGAAGTGGTCGAAGTCGCGGAAGGTGAAGAACGCCGCGAGCTCGCGTTCTTCGGTGGGGACACCGGCTTCCGGGCGGCGCCGGGCCAGCTCGAGGACGGTCGGCAGGCTCGCCGAGCCGACCAGGTGGACGTGCAGTTCGACCTTGGGCAGGGCGCGGGCGAACGCGCGCAGCGCCGGCCCGGTCGGTATTTCGGGCATGACGGAACTCCCTGACGTGCGGATGCGGTGACGTGGCTGCGCGCGCGGCTCAGGGAGCGAGGTCGCCGCGTTCGGTGTCGGTCCCGTAGAGCGGGAGCTTGAACGACGTCACGGGGTCAGCTTAGCCCGGGGGAGCCGGGCCGGACTGGCACTTCGGGCAGAACCACGTGAGCCGCCGCTGGACGTCGTGGCCCTGGTTGCGGACCAGGACGCGGCCGCCGCAGTGGAGGCAGCCCTGCCGTTCGCGGGCGTAGACCCAGTTCTTCCGGTTGCGGTCGAGGTGACCGGTGGTGCTCTGGTCGAACCGCCCGGACGCGGCGTTGGCCAGCAGCAGCTTGCGGCCGAGCGCGACCGTCGTTCCGGCGTCCACTTCGGACACCGGCGTCCACGGCGTCACGCCGAGCAGGAAGCAGATCTCGCACTTGTAGAGGTTCCCGACGCCCGCCATCACGCGCTGGTCGAGCAGGGCCGCCCCCAGCTCGCGCGCCGGATCGGCGGCCAGCGCCGACGCCGCGCGGGCCGCGTGCTCGTCCGTCCACTGTGGATCGAGCAGGTCCGGGCCGAGGTGGGCGACGAGGTCGCGTTCCTTGGCCGTGGGCACGAGCTTGAGGTCGTGGACGCGGAACCCGATCACCTGGACGTCGGCCGCGGTCAGGACCACGCGGGCGTGGTGCCCGGGCCGGCGCCACTTCGCGCCGGCGGCGTAGACGTCCCACATGCCGTCCATCATCAGGTGCGAGTGCAGGGTCAGGTCGCCGGAGAAGCGCGTGAACAGGTGCTTGCCGACCGTGCCGACGCCGAGCACGTCGCGCCCGGCGAGGTCCACAGTGGCCAGTTGCGGCACGCGGAACTGCCCGCGCAGCAACGTCTTCCCGGCGATGGCCCGGTCGAAGCGCTTCCCGACGAGATAGACGGTGTCACCTTCGGGCATGGCTCACCCCGCGGTTTCGGACACCTCGGCCGGGGCCGCCGGGGTCTCCGGTGCCGGGCCTTCGGGCCAGTCCGGGCCCTCGGGCTCCTCGCCGTGGACGCGGTGGCGGCCCGCGCGGTTGGAGCGCAGGACCTTGGCCAGCACCATGTTGAACGTCAGCGCGATCTCCTGCGCGCCGGGGGAGTGCCACTCGTGGATCGGGCTGCACGCGCCCTGGGCCTGTTGCACGGCCAGCCGGTCGGTGATCGCCGTCGGCATCACCAGCGAGCCGAAGTTCTCGCGCAGCTCGGCGATCCGGAACTGGTGCTCGTAGGAGCGCACGCGCAGCTTGTTCACCAGCACGCCGATCGGGCGCAGGTCCGGGTTGAGCTCCTTGCGGATGTTCTCGATCGCCTCCAGCGCCCGGCGGGCCCCGGCGACGGCGTACATCGTCGGCTCGGTGACGATCAGCGCGCTGTCCGCGGCAACCAGCGCCGACTTCGTCAGCCGTCCCAGCGACGGCGGGCAGTCCAGGATCACCAGCTCGTACGGCGTTTCGCGCAGCGGCTCGCGGTGCAGCTCGTCCAGCGCGCGGGAGAAGTTCGCGAGCCGGTCGCTGTCGGCGTCCGGGTCGTTGAGCAGCTCCAGCTCCTCGGCGCCGACGAGGACGTCGACGTCTTCGCTCCACACGCTCGGCGCGATCGCGCGCTTCAGCGTCTCGCGGGTGGGGTCCTCGAGCACGTCGGCGAGGGTCGCGTCGGTGTAGGGCGGGTCGAGCGAGGTCGTGGCGTTGCCCTGCGGGTCCAGGTCGACCACCAGGGTCCGCGTGCCCCTACGCAGGGCGGCGGAGGCCACACCGAGGGCGACCGTCGTCTTGCCGACGCCCCCCTTGAGGCTGAGTACGGCGACCGTGTGCACGGTGTCCAGCCTACGGGTGAGGGCCAGCGGGGCCACCGGGCCAGCCGCCGTGATCGCTCCCACGGGGTTGTTCACCCGAAGGGACCAGCCGGGAGGAAAGCCGGACCGGGCACTACTCTGTGCGACATGAAGACGGAGACCGTGGCCGCCCGGGGTTCGGGCGCCGTCCGCCGGGTGCTCGAGGCCGAGATCGAGGCCGCCCGCGCGCGGGGCGCCGAGCACCCCGGCGTCGTCGACGTGGGCGGCGGCAGCGGTGGCTGGGCGGTGCCGTTCGCGGCGGCCGGCTGCCGGGTGACGGTCGTCGAGCCGAGCCCGAACGCGCTCGCCACGCTCAAGCGCCGGGCCGACGAGGAGGGCGTCTCCGACCGGATCACGGTGATCGCCGACGACGCCGACGCGCTGGGCCGCCACATCCCGGACGGTTCGGCCGACCTGGTCCTGGCCCACGGCCTGCTGGAGATCGTCGACGACCCGGCCGCGGTGCTCGCGGCTCTGGCGGCGGCGGTCGCCCCGGGCGGGGCGGTGTCGGTTCTGGTGGCCAACCGCCACGCGGCGGTGCTGCACCGCGCGCTGGCCGGCCGGGTGGCCGAAGCCCGGCAGCTGCTCACCAGCGCCGCCGGGATCGCCGCGGGCGACACGGTCCTGCGCCGCTTCGACGGCGACGGCCTGCAGGCCCAGCTGGAGGCGGCGGGCCTCGAGGTCACCCTGCTGCAGGGCGACCGGGTGATCGCGGACCTGGTCCCGGGCGACGTCCGCGAAGAGGACCTGGTGGAGTTCGAGCAGGCGGCGGCCTCGTCGCCGGCCCTGCGGGCGATCGCGGGCCGCCTGCACGCGGTGGCCCACCGCCCGGCCTGACCGCTGTACCGCCGCGACTTCTCAGGCTCCCGAAGTGACGTCTCCTGTCGTCCAGGCGCATCTTTCTCGGCGAAAGTGACGTGCGGAGCCGGCGGGTTTCCGACTTGGGGTTCGTGTCACACCCTGGTGCGGGCCTCGGCGTCCGGAACTGTCGGTGGTGGCCGGTAGCGTCCCCCTCGTGGGGCGAAACGCTGAACTTCCCGGCGGCATGGGCCGGTTCCGGGTCCGGCCGGGGGAACCGCCGCCGGACGACACCGGCTGCGGGATGCTGCATGTCGACATGGACGCTTTTTTCGTGTCCGTGGAGCTGCGCACCCGGCCCGAGCTGGCCGACCGGCCCGTCGTCGTGTCCGGGGGCGGGCCGCGGGCCGTCGTGGCCGCCGCGAACTACCCGGCGCGCAAGTTCGGCGTGAAGTCGGCCATGCCGTTCTCGACCGCGAAACGCCTCTGCCCGCACCTGATCAACATCCCGCCGACCTCGGGGCTCTACGGCGAGGTCTCCCGCGGCGTGATGGGCATCTTCCGCGACCTCACCCCGCTGGTCGAACCGCTGAGCCTCGACGAAGCCTTCCTGGACGTCAGTGGCGCGCTGCGCCGCCTCGGCGCGACCCCGGCCCAGCTCGGCGCGCGGATCCGCGAGCGCGTCGCGGCCGAACACGGCATCACCTGCTCGGTCGGCGTCGCGAAGGTCAAGTTCGTCGCGAAGCTGGCCTCGGGCATGGCGAAGCCGGACGGCATGGTCGTCGTGCCCGCCGCGGAGACCCTCGCCTTCCTGCACCCGCTGCCCGTCTCGGCGCTGTGGGGCGTCGGCGCCCGCACCGAGGAGAACCTGCGGCGGCTCGGCCTCGACACCATCGCCGACGTCGCCGCGTTCCCACCCGAACGGCTGAAGAAGTCGCTCGGCGTCGCCGCCGGCGAGCACCTCTACCGCCTCGCGCACGGCGTCGACGAGCGGGAGGTCGTCACCGAGGCGCCGGACAAGTCGTTCGGCGCCGAGCACACCTTCGACGTCGACCGGCACGACCGGGCGGAGATCGGCCTCGAGCTGCTGCGCCTCGCGGAGCGGGTCGGCGCCACCCTGCGCGGGCGGGGCGTGCGCGGCCGGACCGTCTCGATCAAGGTGCGGTTCGCGGACTTCCGGACCATCACCCGCGCCCGCACGCTGGTCTCGGCCACCGACGTCGCCCGCGAGATCACCGCGGTCGCCGTGGCGTTGCTCACCGAGCACGCGCCGACCGGCGCCGTCCGCTTGATCGGCGTCCGGGTCGAGGGCCTCGAAACGGGCGAAGCGGGCGAGCAGCTGGTGTTCGACTCGCCGGCGCCGCGGTGGCGGGACGCCGAGGTCGCGGCCGACGTCGCCCGCTCGAAGTTCGGGTTCGCGGCCGTCCGGCCGGCGTCGCTGCTGACCCCGCGGGACCCCTGAACCGGTCACGATCGGCGACGGTGACGGTCCGTCAGCCCTCCCCGGCCCGGATTTACCCCAATTCGATCCCTTCTGGATGCGGGATCGGGTAGTCGTCCGGGCGCGGGCCTCGTATCCTGGACAGTGCCACCCCGCCTGGGGTTGGCTGTTGGGTCCAGGACGTTGCGCGGCCCGGCGCCCGCGACAGCTGTGCCGGAGGAGGAAAGATGCCACTCTCCGAGCATGAGCAGCGGCTGCTCGATCAAATCGAGCGCGAGCTCTATGCCGAGGACCCCAAGTTCGCATCCACGGTGCGTGGCACCCGGTTGCGTCGCCCCGCTCGCCGACGGCGTATTCAGGGCATCGCCCTGTTCGTAGTGGGCGTGGCCCTGCTGGTGCTGGGCGTGGTGGTGCCGCAGTTCCGGGTGGCCGACATCCCGCTGATCAGCGTGCTCGGGTTCCTCGTGATGTTCTTCGGGGTCATGTTGGCCGTCACATCGCTTCGGCACGGCGCCGAAGCGGACGGCAAGGGCGGTGGAGCGGGCTCACGGGGTGGCAAGCAGCAAGGCCGCCGCAGCTCCTTCACCCAGCGGATGGAGGAGCGCTTCCGCCAGCGCTTCGAAGAGCAGTAGCGCCGCAAGACCACGAGATCCGCGTCCCGCCCCCTCCGGTGGGACGCGGATCTTCTTGTGTGCTCACCCGCCGCCGCGGATCCGCCCGCCCCGGTGACAACGGTGGGTGACCCTCGGACGGGTGAGCCCCACCCCGCGCTCCACGTGACCAGCGCCGGATCCCACGTGACCAGCGCCGGAACCCTCGTGGTCGGACCCGGATCCGACGTGATCAGAGCCGGAACTCGTGATCGAACCCGGAACTCGCGTGATCCCCGGGGCATCACTCGTGATCGGGGAGACATCACGCGTGATTGAAGAGGCATCACTCGTGATTGGAGGGGCATCGCGGGTGATGCCCGCTGGATCACGGGTGATGCCTGCCGGGACACGCGTGATGCCTGTCGGGCCACGGGTGGTGCCCCTTGGAGGGCGGGTCAGTCGCGGTTGCGGAAGATCGAGCGGGGGAAGAGCCGGCCTTTCCAGGACATCGGCGCGTTGCGGTGCAGGCTCCGGCGCAGGTGGTCGAAGGCCGTCGGCAGGGTCGGGTCCGGGTCCGCGTTTTCGCCGTACCAGGAGCGCTCGACGACCCCGATGACCGTGCGCAGGCCTTCGCGGCCTTCGTCGTCCAAGTGGTGCTTCTGCGCCAGCTTCTGGCCGGCCACCCGGACCGTGTCGCTCGGCGGGATCGGCAGCCCGCGGTCGGCGCACTCGGCCCGCAGCTCGGACCACGCCGCGTCCGCCGCGCCGGGCCGCTGCCCGACGATCTCCTGCAACCGCCGCCGCCGGCCGACGTCGCGGGCCGCCGACGGCCCGAGCAGCCCGGCCAGCAGCAGCACGACGATCAGGCTGAACCACCAGGCCACCAGCCACGACAGCACACCGAGCACGGCCACCCACAGCACCGCGGCTATCAGCGGCAGCCAGTTCACGAGCACCGCGCCGAGCCCCGTCGACGCCGGTGCGCTCTCCGGCCGCCGCCGGCGCCCGCCGACGACGACCAGCGAGGTCGCCACGATCGCCAGCGCGGCCAGAAGGATCACCAGGATCCAGGCCCAGGTCGGCGTGCCCTCGTCGGACTGCTGCGGGCCCTGCGCCTGGGTGTTCTGCTCGGTGTCGCGGGGCGCGCCGGTCGGCGCGGCGCTCGACTGGACCGTGCTCGGCGCGATCTGCGTGTCGTCCGGCTGGTTGCCGTTCTCGCTGCCGGCCTGCAGGTACGACGGGGTGATGCCGCGGCCGTCGGACAGCGGCGTCGGGTCGAACGTGACCCAGCCCTTGTCCCCGAAGTAGGCCTCGACCCACGCGTGCGCGTCCTGGGTGGTGATGGACATGTAGTCGTTGACCGGGACGCCCGGGGTGAAGCCGATCGCCACCCGCGACGGGATGTCCGCCACCCGCAGCATCACGGCCATCGCCGACGCGAACTGCTCGCAGAAGCCGCGCTTGCCCTTGAGGATGAAGTCGGCGAGCGCGTCGGCGTCGTTCGCCGGCGCGGTCTGGGTGTCGTAGACGAACCCGTTCTGCGCGGTGAAGTACTGCCAGATCGCGCTGGCCCGGTCGAAGTCGTTGGTCTTGCCCGCGATCAGCTGCTCGGTCTTCTGCCGGACGCGGTCGTCGACCCGGTCGATCTGCGTGTAGCGCGGCGGGAGGTCGTCGACCTTCTCGGTGACGCGCAGCTGCTGCGCCGTCGGCTCCTTCAGCGACGCGTACTCGGTGTAGGACGGCGGGACCTCGCTGCGCGTGGTGAACACCGTGCCACTGACCTGGTCGTAGAGGTAGCCGTTGCCGGCGCCGTCGATCACGCGCGGTGCGCCGTACACCGGCAGCCAGTTGTCCCGCCAGCTCGTCGGCTCGACGTCGACCTTCCGGGCCGTGCCGCTGCCGTCGTCGCCCGGGGCGGGCGGCAGCTGCGGCCCGATCGGGCTGCCCTGCTGCGAACGGCCGTCGTCGTGCAGGCCCCAGCCCTTGTTGGGGTAGTAGGTGTCGAGCGTCATCGCGCGCAGCAGCCGCCGGTCCGTGCCGAGGCCACGGACCTTGAACATCTCCCGGTTCGCGCCCTGGTCGAGCATGCCGCGCAGCTCGGTGAACGGCTGGATGCCGAACCCGCCGGCGCCCGCGCCGGGGCCGTCGCCGCTGTTGCCGAACGGGATCCGGCCGACCGTGCCGACCCAGGTGATCGCCCCGCCGAACAGGCCGAGCACGATCGCCGCGCAGACCACGGCGACCGGCGCCGACAGCACCCCCGGCTTGCCGCTGCGCCCGGGTGCCTCGCGGGTCCGCCAGCGCTGATGGCGGTGGTTGCCGTCGACGGCGAGCAGGCCGGCGAACGCGGCCCCGCCGAGCAGGAACGTCCACCAGGGCAGCATTTCCTCGGACAAGGCGGCCGGCACGGCGTAGACGCAGAGCAGCACCAGCCCGGTCGCGGCGGGTGCCGCGGCGGCCACCGTCAGCGTGTCGACCAGCACGGCGACCAGGCCGACCAGGATCGTCACGAGACAGAGGATGGGCTGGCTGCCCTCGACCGGTGGCAGCCCGACCCGGATCTGGTCGGCCGCGGCCGAGAGCGTGCTGCCCAGCTCCCCGAACGCGTCCGGGCCCGGGATGATCAGCAGGATCCCGTGCGTGGTGAAGGCGCCGGTGATGAGGAAGAGCAGCACCAGCAGCTGGCCGAGGCCGACGAGCACGGTCGGCACCTGCAGCGAGCGCAGCGCGAGCCCGCTCGCGCCGATCAGCAGGACGGCGACGAACAGGTAGCCGAACCAGGCCAGGCCGGACACGACGCTCGTCACCGACGTCGCCGCGCAGAGCGTCGCGATCCCGGCGCAGGCCGGGGCGAGGAGGCTGCCGCGCCAGGCGGACAGCGGGTGCTGGGAAGGCGGACGCCGGGGCGGCGTCGCGGACGGGCGCGGCGGGGCGGCGGTGCTCATCGGCTGCCGCCGATCAGCGTGCCGCGGCGGGCGCCCGCCTGGCAGAGCTCGGCCCACACCTGCGGCATCGGCGAGCCGGGGCCGGCGATCACCACACCCCAGCCGGCCGCGCGCAGCAGCGCGGCCGAGTCCTCGGTGGCCGCGGCCCGCTTCTCGGGCGCGCTCACCCCGGCCGACCACGTGGGCGTGTCGAGCAGGACGGCGAGGCTGCGGATCCCGCGCGGGCGGTACTGGGTCAGCTCGTGCACGGCCTCGGTGCTGACCGTGCCGAGCACGGCGATCAGCTCCTGGCCGTCGGCCGGGTCGCGGGCCAGCGTGATGTCGCGCTGGTGCGCGGGCTGCAGCGCGGCGAGCGCGTCGAGCACGATGTGGTCGTAGTGGTCGCCGCCGTCGCCGGGGGTGTCGGCCAGGACGGCGCCGTGCTCGCTGACCAGCCGGACGCGGTGCCCGGCGCGGCGCAGGTGCAGCGCGGCGGAGGCGGTGAAGGACACCGCCCACTCCAGGCTGGCGGCGGGACCGGCACCGTGGTGCGCGGCCGCGCGGTGGTCGAGCAGCACCGTGGTGCCGCCGCGCCAGGGCCGTTCCTCGACGCGCACCATGATCTCGTCGCGGCGGGCGGTCGAGCGCCAGTGCACCTTCCGGAGGTCGTCACCCTGGCGGTACTGCCGGACGATGACGTCGGCCTCGCCCTGCCCGGCGTGCAGCCGGACGGTGCCGTCGTCGCCGACGCCGATGCCCGCGCCGCTCGGCAGCCCCCACAGGGCGACCACGCGGGGGACGACGACCAGCCGCGAGTGCCCGATCAGCTCGCGCTCGAACTCGCACAGCCCGAACGGGTCGGTGATGGTCGCGCGCAGCGGCCCGACCTGCTGGATCCCGCGCAGCACCGGCTGCAGCGGGTAGCGCAGGGCGACGCGCCGGTCGTGCGGGAGCCGTTCGACGACGAACCGCGGCCGCGAACCCAGCGCGTACGGCACGCCGTCCTCGAGCAGGACCTCGCCGGCCGGCAGCCGCCCGCTGCGCCACAGCTCCAGCTGCACCTCGCCGTTCGCGCCGACCGCGACGCGCTGGGGGTGCAGCGCCCGGGTGGCGCCGATCCGGAGCCGGGTCGCCGAGATGAACGCGGCGACCAGCAGCGGCAGGGCCACCACGAAGACGGCGACCCGCAGCAGGTCGCGTTCGTTGAGCACGAACGAGCACACCGCGGCCGCGAGCCCCGCGGCCAAGAGGCAGCGGCCGCGGGTGGTCAGGCCGGACAGGGCACGCAGCATGCGGTTCTCTTCACCTTCGCCGAAGGGACTACTGGCGCGGGCCGGAGCCCTGGGGCACCGGGACGCGGTGCAGGACCGCCCGCACGACGTCGGTCGCCGAGCGGCGGGCCGCGTGGGCCTCGGTGGTGAGCATCAGGCGGTGTGCCAGCACGGGGACCGCGACGGTGTGCAGGTCGTCCGGGACGACGTAGTCCCGGCCGGACAGCGCCGCCTGCGCGCGCGCCGCGCGGACCAGGTGCAGCGTCGCGCGCGGGGACGCGCCGAGCCGGATCTCCGGCAGCTGCCGCGTCGCCGAGACGAGGTCGACCGCGTAGCGGCGGACCTCGGGGGCCAGGTGCACGCCGCGGACCGTCTCGATCAGGCGGTGCACGGTCTCGCCGTCGGACACCGGCTGCAGGTCCTCGATCGGGTTGTGCCCGGCGTGCTCGTCGACCATGGCCAGCTCGGCCTGCTGGTCGGGGTAGCCGATGGAGACCCGCGCGGTGAAGCGGTCGCGCTGGGCTTCGGGCAGCGCGTACGTGCCTTCCATCTCGATCGGGTTCTGCGTCGCGATCACCATGAACGGCTCTTCGAGCCGGTAGGTCGTGGTGTCGACGGTGACCTGGTGCTCTTCCATGCACTCGAGCAGCGCCGACTGCGTCTTCGGCGAGGCGCGGTTGATCTCGTCGCCCACCACGATGTTGGCGAACACCGGGCCGGGGCGGAAGTCGAACTCGCCGGACTGGCGGTTGTAGATGGAGACGCCGGTGACGTCGCTCGGCAGCAGGTCCGGGGTGAACTGGATGCGGCTGACCGTGCAGTCGATGGACCGGGCGAGCGCCTTGGCCAGCGACGTCTTCCCGACGCCGGGCACGTCCTCGACCAGCAGGTGGCCTTCGGCGAGCAGGGTGACCAGGGCGATCCGGATGACGTCGGGTTTGCCGACCAGCACCCGTTCGATGTTGGCGGCGATCCGCCGGGCGACCTCGTGCAGTTCGTCCAGCGACACTCTGCCGGGACGGCCGTGGGCCCGGCCGTTGCCCGAGGCGTCCGCCGGATAGGGCGGCCGCCCGGATGCCTGCTCGCCCGATCCGGGCGTCGCAGACTGGATTCTCGACGTCACTCGACCTCCTGGTGGCGCATGACTGGGCGCACTGTGCGCACAGCCGGGCCGATCGGCCCCCTGGCTGCTGTCCACGCAGCGACCAGCCTTCCATCCAGTGTGTCAAACCCGGGCGAACCGGGGGCCGGAACCCCGCGAAGCCCCGGTGCTGACGGTCGTCAGGGCGGTCGATGACACTGCGCAAGCAGGGACGATACCCCGATCGGGTGTCCTGTCACCCGGTTCTGGGCGCTCCCGCTGACGCCCCGCACTGTCGTATGCTGCGATTCGAGGTCGCTCCGCTACTGAGAGGCGTAACCGCTTATGAGCGAGGTGCGAACGCAACCGCCGTTCGACGTGCGCGGGTTCGCGGTCGCGCCCGAGCTGGCGACGGACGCCTACGCGAAGCTCGGCCAGCTGCAGGACGTCGTCGGCGAGATGGTCCGCGAGGCCAAGGTGCTCGGCCGCAGCGTCCCGCTCGGCGGCGGGTACGCCGGGGAGATCGGCAAGTTCATGGCCGAGTACGGCATCGGCGGGCAGGGCTCGGCCGTGCAGCAGCTGACCGCGTTCGGCAAGGAGCTCGAGACCCTCAAGCACCGGATCGGCCAGGCGCTGGCGAAGTACCAGCACGCCGACGAGCAGGCGGCCGACGGCGTGGACTGCACGGGTGGCTGAGGGCGTGCACAAGAAGTATTTGTGGGCGCCGGCCCTCCTGCTCCTCGCGGCTTGCGGATCGCAACCTGCTTTGCCGGCCGTCGCGGGCAACGCCTCCGTCGTCGCGCCTTCATCGTCGCCACCGTCGGCCGCGCCCGGCACCCTGGCCGCGCTCGACCCGTGCGCGCTGCTCTCGCCGCAGGACCGCTCGGCGGCCGGGGTGAGCGTGCTCGGCCAGGCCAAGGACATCGCCGGCGCGCGGGCCTGCGACTGGACCGTGCCCGGCACCTTCGGCGTCACCGTGACCCTCGACGACCACAACGGCCTGGCCGACCTCGACGTCGCGAAGAAGACGGCCACCAGGACGACGGTCGGCGCGCACCCGGCGCTGCGCGTCTCGGACAAGAAGGCCGCCGACGGCACCTGTTCCGTGCTGCTCGGGGTGGGGGACTCCGGCAGCGTCCAGGTCGACGTCAGCAACACCGCCTTCACCGACACCGCGCTCGCCTGCCGCCGCGCGGCCACGGTGGCCGGGCTGGTCGAACCCAAGCTGCCCTGACCCGACGACCGGAAGGTAACGCCGTGCCCGACGCCGAGCCGCCCGTCTCCACCGCGAGGTACGAGTCCTACAGCCACGAGGCGATGGCCGCCGAGGTCGAGCGGGACAACGACCCCGTCGCCGCGGGCGAGGCGGGCGCCCGCTGGGACGCCCTGGCGAAGCGGCTGCACGAGTCGACCGCCGACGTCGCCGCCCTGATCGCCGGCACCCACGAGACCTGGCAGGGGCCGGCCGGTGACGCCGCCCGCGCTTCGCTCGAGCGCGCCGCGCGGTGGCTGTCGCACTCCGCCGCGGTGTCCGCGTCGGTCGGCACCGCCGTCGGCGCGCAGGCGGAGACGGCCGCGCGGGCCCGGGCGGACATGCCGCCGCCGGTGACCTACGACCCGGCGGCGATGATCCGTGACGCCGCCGGCACCGGCAACATCCTCGTGCTGGCCGGGCTGGCCGACGAGATGGAGGCCCGCCGCGCCGAGGCGGAAGCCGCGCGGCAGAAGGCGATCGACGTCCTCCGCGCCCGCGACACGGCCCTGCGCGGCCACGTGCCGGGCGAGACGTTCGCCGCCCCGCCGTCGCTGGGGCGGGCTTGATCCGCGTCTCCGCGTCGGCGTTCGACATCCTCTGGACGGACCTCGGGCACGACCACCCGCCCGAGCCGCTGAGCGTGCGCAGCGTCGGCGGGACCGAAGAGAAGCGCGCCGAGGTGCGCAAGGCCGTGTACGAGAACCTCGCCGGGCGCGGGCTCTACGACGGGTCCCGGCTGGAACCCGCGCTGGCGCACCGGCTGGAGCTGCTCGCGGCGGGGGAGGTGTACGTCGCCTGCGAGGCGCTGGCCGACATGACGGCGGAGGTGCCCTTCCGCGCGGTGACGGCCGTCCGCGGCCGCCGCGGCGTCCTGGCGACCCAGCCGGAGCAGACGATCAGCCTCGACGGGATCCGCGAAAGCGAGCTGTGCACGGCGATCGTCGACGTCCTGCCGGAGCTGACGGCGGGCCCGGGATACGGCGTCAGCCTCGCGGCGGCCGCTCTCGGCGCCGGCGTCGAGGACCCGGTGTTCGCCGAGCGGGGCGCGCAGTCGGCGTCGTCGTCGGCCCAGCTGCGCGAGGTCCTGGCGATCCAGGCGCGCCCGGTGTACGCGGCGGGCCAGTTCAGCGTCAGCCGCCGGGGCGCGTCCGGCCGGCTCGAGCGCACGGGCGGGCTGACGTGGTTCGACACCGACGTCGGCGCGTACTGCGCGACGAGGACCGCGGGCCGCGGCGGGCAGGACTGGGTGAACGTCACCCCGGTCGACAGCGCCCGCCTGGCGTCCCGCGTCGCCGCCCTGGTCACCCCCGGAGCCTGACCCGCTGCCCGAAGGGGCAGGAAGCGTGTCCGGACGGGCAGGACCCGTGATCGAGCCCGGGACCCGTGTGATCGAGACCGGAAGTCACGGGCCGAAGGCCGTGACTCGCGTGATCGAGGCCGGAACTCGCGAGTCACGGGTCTGGTCACGCGGGTGACGGCCGTGCTCACGCGAGTCACGGGTTCCGTCCCGGTGTTGTGCTGGTCACCCGGGCTCCCCACACCGCTCCACCCGCGCCCCCACTCGACCCCACCCGGATCCCCACCGGCCCCCCACCGAGGTCCCCACCCGGCCCCACGGCGGGTGGTTCCGGTTCTTTCGCGGCCGTTATGCGGACGTTTCGGGGACAGCTGAGGTTGCTTCCGGCCACCACGGTGGGGGATCTTGGCCACGGTGCCCCACCATGCCCCCCACCAGGCCCCACCTTGCTGACCTGCGCAAACGTCTGACACTACGGAGTGAGGCGCGCGTTTGACGCGTTGACTGTGGTGAAAAGTGGGGTACGGTGGTGGCCAGTGGGGCGGAAGGGAAGCCCCGGAGCCGCAGCCAGTGGTCCGCCACCGGATGCGGTAGGGAGGTGGAGGCCGTGTTCCTCGGCACCCACACCCCGAAGCTGGACGACAAGGGGCGGCTCGCGCTGCCCGCGAAGTTCCGCGACGCCTTGGCCGGCGGGCTGATGCTCACCAAGGGGCAGGACCACTGCCTCTTCGTCTTCCCCCGCGCCGAGTTCGAGCAGATGGCGCGCAAGGTCGCCGAGGCCCCGTTCACGAACGAGGCCGTCCGGGCCTACCAGCGTTACCTGTTCGCCGGGACGGACGAGCAACGCCCTGACGGGCAGGGGCGCATCAGCATCGCGCCCGAGCTCCGCCGCTACGCGGGGCTCAGCAAGGAATGCGTGGTGATCGGGGCGATCACCAGGCTGGAGATCTGGGACGCCGAAGCGTGGCAGGGCTACCTGGAGGAACACGAAGACAGCTACGCGAAGGCTCGAGAGGAAGTACTGCCGGGCGTCTTCTAGGCGCGTGGACGCGGTGCACCCACGTCGTCGGGGGACGGGGGTACGCCACGCCCGCGCACCTCGCCGACGCCCACCCGGATGCCGTGAGGCCTCTGTCCGCTCAATGGCCCTGGTGCACCTTCCCCGGTACCAGGTCAGCAGCGGGCGGACAGGGACCTGACGGCATCCGCTGTCTTTCCCCCGAGTCGCCATCAGAAAGGGGGGAGGGACATGACGGCACCCGAGCACGTACCGGTGCTGCTCGACCGGATCGTCGAGCTGTTCGCTCCCGTGTTCACCGACCGCGACGCGACCCTGGTGGACGCGACCGTCGGGCTCGGCGGGCATTCCGACGCCCTCCTCGAAGCCTTCCCGCGCCTGCGCCTCGTCGCGCTGGACCGCGACCCCGCCGCGCTCGAACGCTCCGGTGAACGCCTGGCCCGCCACGGCGACCGCGTCGACCTCGTGCACACCGTCTACGACGGACTCCCCGAGGCGGTCGAGGAGCTGGGACTGTCCCGTGTGGACGGCATCCTCTTCGACCTCGGCGTCTCGTCGATGCAGCTGGACCGCGCCGAACGCGGGTTCGCGTACTCGAAGGACGCGCCGCTCGACATGCGGATGGACCCGACCACCGGGTTCACCGCCGCCGACGTCCTCAACACCTACACCCCCGGCGAGCTGATCCGGATCCTGCGCGACTACGGCGAAGAGCGGTTCGCGCAGCGGATCGTCCGCGCGGTCGTGAACGCCCGCGAGAAGGAGCCGTTCACCATGAGCGGGCGCCTGGTCGAGCTGCTCTACGACGCCGTCCCGGCGGCGAGCAGGCGCACCGGCGGGCACCCGGCCAAGCGGACGTTCCAGGCGCTGCGGATCGAGGTCAACGGCGAGCTGGAGGTGCTGCGCCGGGCCATGCCCGCCGCGCTGGGCGCCCTCGCCGTCGGCGGCCGGATCGTCGTCGAGTCCTACCAGTCGCTGGAAGACCGCCTGGTCAAGCAGGCGCTGGCCGAGCTCGCGAAGTCCCGCACGCCGGAAGGACTTCCGGTGGAGCTGCCGGGACACGGACCGGAGCTGAAGCTCCTGACCCGAGGGGCCGAAAAGGCCGGCGAAGAGGAGATCGAACACAACCCGCGGGCCGCTTCGGTGCGGTTGCGGGCCGCCGAGAGGATCGGAGAGCCGCGATGACCGCTCCCACGAAGCGCCGGGCCGGCGGGCCCGCGACGCGCAAGCGTGCCGAGCCCGCACGCGGGACCACCGTCGAGACCGAGCCGCAGACGGCGGAACCGGGCAAGGCCGCGCCCCGGCGCGCCTCGCGCGGGCGGACGTCCGCGGCCGAGCGCGCCTACGCGCGCCGCGCCCAGCGCGCCGACCTGCTGAAGGAGCGCGATCCCCGTCCCGCGCCGAAGGCCGCGCGGGTGCCGGCCGAGCGCGACCAGGACGTGCCGAAGCCCAAGCTGCAGCTGAAGTTGCGGCTGCCGAAGTCGCGGGCGTCGTTCGTGCTGCTGATGATGGCGCTGCTGGCCGCCGGCGTGGCGACCACGCTGTGGCTGACCACGCAGGCGATCGCCGACTCCTACCGCCTCGAGCAGCTGCGCACCACCAACTCGAACCTGGCGGAGACGAAGGAGCAGCTGCAGCGCGACGTCGCCAAGGCCGAATCGCCCGCGTCGCTGGCCCCCGCGGCCCAGCAGCTCGGCATGGTGCCCGGCGGCGACCCGGCGCGGATCCTCGTCGGCCCGGACGGGAAGACGTCGCTGGTCGGCGAGCCCAAGAAGGCCAAGGCGGACACCCCGCCGGTGCCGGCCGCGCCGCCCGCCGCGCCCGCCGCGGGCACGCAGTCGGAGCAGGGCGCGCCGATCGAGGGCGACCAGCCCGCGGTGCCCGCCGAAGACCAGCCCGCGCCGCCGGCGGCGCAGCCCGGGGGCCAGTGATGGCCTCGAGCCGGGGTGGCCAGTCCCGGGCACGCGCCGCGGGCAGCGCGCGGCGGACCTACGCCGCCGGGACCCGCAGCGCCGCCGCGCGCCGCGGCAACGGCGGCCACCGCAGCCGGTTCTCCGCGGTGCGCCTCATCCTGGTCGCCGTGCTCCTCGTCGCGGGCGTGAAACTGGTGCAGGTGCAGTGGTTCGACGCCGGCGAGCTGTCGCTGGCCGCGGAGAAGCAGCGCACCCAGACCATCGACATCCCGGCCCAGCGCGGGTCCATTGTGGACCGCAACGGCGCGAAGCTGGCGTTCAGCGTCGAGGTCCGCACGCTGTCGGTGAACCTCAAGGCGTTCCACAAGAGCATGGCCGACTTCGCCGCGAAGAACCCGGGCACCAAGAAGACGTTCGACAGCGAGGTCGCCGCGGCCGCGAAGTACATCGCGGCGAAGGTGCCGAACCAGCTCACCGAGCAGCAGCTGCTGGACCTGTTCCACAAGCAGGCGTCGTTCACCTACCTGGAGAACAACGTCGAGCCGTCGGTCGCGGCGGACATCGTCAAGAACTTCTCGTGGATCGGCGTCGAGAAGCGGGCGCTGCGGGAGTACCCGGGCGGCAGCCTGGCGTCCAACATCGTCGGCGCCGCGAACTGGCGCTCCGAGGACAAGGACGTCTCCAAGCACAACCTGCACGGCCTGGTCGGGCTGGAGCTGGTCCGCGACAACGACCTGGCGGGCACGCCGGGCCGGATGCTGGTCAACACCAAGAACGGCAGCGACAACGTCGTCATCCCGGGCACCGAGCGCGACCTGCAGGCCGCCGTCCCGGGGTCGGACCTGGAGCTGACGATCGACTCCGACCTGCAGTACGAGGTGCAGCGGCAGCTCTCGGACTACGTCCAGCAGTCGCACGCCAAGGGCGGGCAGGCCGTGGTCATGGACTCGAAGACCGGCGAGGTCTACGCGCTGGCCAACGACAAGACGTTCGACCCCAACGACCAGTCGACCTGGACGAACGAGGACCTGGCCAACCCCGCGGTCACCACGCCGTTCGAACCCGGCTCGGTGAACAAGATCGTCACCGCCACCGGGGCGATCGACTACGGCGTCGCGACGCCCGAGTCGACGATCCAGGTGCCCGGCGCCCTGCAGGTGGCCGACAAGACCGTGCACGACGCCTGGACCCACGGCACGCAGAACTTCACCACCGCGGGCATCTTCGCCAAGTCGTCGAACATCGGCACGCTGCTGCTGGCGCAGAAGATCGGCCCGGACCGCTACTCGGACCTGCTCAAGAAGTTCGGGCTCGGCCAGCGCACCGGCGTCGGCCTGCCCGGCGAGAGCGCGGGCGTGGTGCCGGCGCAGAGCCAGTGGTCGGCGACCACGTTCGGCAACCTGCCGATCGGGCAGGGCCTGTCGATGACCGTGCTGCAGATGGCCGGGATGTACCAGACCATCGCGAACGACGGCCTCCGCGTCGAACCCCGGATCGTCAAGGCGAAGGTGAACCCGGACGGCACGACGGTGCCCGAGCCCGCGCCGAAGACGGTGCAGGTGGTTCCCCCGCAGACGGCGAAGACGGTGCGCGACATGATGCGCGCGGTCGCGCAGAACGGCAAGGGCCTGCAGAAGGGCACCGCGCCGACGGCGGCGGTCGAGGGCTACCAGATCTCCGGCAAGACGGGCACCGGCCAGCAGGTCGACCCGCGGACGAAGGCCTACAGCGACCACCTCTACAACATCACCTTCGCCGGCATCCTGCCTGCGGACCACCCGCGGTTCGTGGTCGGCATCCGGCTGGACGCGCCGGACACGACGCTGCCGGTGGGCCACTCCGCCGCGCCGCTGTTCCACACCATCGCGTCCTACCTGACGCAGCGGTTCCAGATCCCGCTGTCCGACGGCCCCGCGCCGGAGGTCCCGCTCATCGTGCCGTGAGCACGATCCGTGAAGGCCCCCTTACCGCTCTGTGGTCCGTGAAGGCCACCTTGAGGGATGTAGCGTCCCTCAAGGTGGCCTTCACGGCTTTTCCGCCGGTCATCGTCCACTTCGGCCGGACGCGCGCGGGAAAGTGTTGCGGGGCAAGGGGGTCCGCGGCGCCGTTTAGCACATGTGCCGGACCCGCACGCAATCGCCGTACCGCGTGGGGGCCCCCGAACCGGCCGCCGGTAGCCTCTTGGCCGTGTCCGTGTCCTCGTCCAGTTCCCCGGTGCCGGAAAGCCCGGTGAAAGCGGTCCCCGCACCGCCGCGCCCGGCGCGCATCGTCCCGGTCCCGCTGGCGACGCTGCTCGCCAGGGCGGACGCCCGGCTGATCGCCGAGTCGCCCGACGCCGCCGACCTCACCGTCACCGGCACCACCCTGCGGGCGCAGCACGTGCTGCCCGGCGACCTGTTCGCCGCGCTGCCCGGCGCCCGCGCGCACGGCGCCGACTTCAGCGACCAGGCGGTCGCCGCCGGCGCCGTCGCCGTCCTCACCGACGCCGAAGGGGCCGAGCGGCCCGCGCTGCGCGACGCCGGCGTCCCGATCCTGGTGCACGCCGACCCGCGCGCGGCCCTCGGCGAGATCGCCGCCTGGATCTACGGCGAGCCGTCGCTGCGGCTGTCCGTGCTCGGCGTCACCGGCACCTCCGGCAAGACCACCACCTCCTACCTGGTCGACGCCGGGCTCGAGGCCGCCGGGCTGACCACCGGCATGATCGGCACGGTCGAGACCCGGATCGCCGGCGAACGCCTGGTCAGCGGGTTCACCACGCCGGAGGCCCCGGACCTGCAGGCGCTGTTCGCGGTGATGCTCGAACGCGGCGTCACGCACGTGCCGATGGAGGTCTCCAGCCACGCGCTCGCGCTGGGCCGGGTCAACGGCACCCGGTTCGCGGTCGGCGCGTTCACCAACCTCTCCCAGGACCACCTGGACTTCCACAAGGACATGCAGGAGTACTTCGCCGCGAAGTCGCTGCTGTTCGACGGCCGCTCGACCACCGAAGTCGTCGTGGTCGACAGCGCGTGGGGGCAGGCGCTGCTCACCCCGCAGACGATCACCGTGACCACCGATCCCGGCACCGACGCCGCGTGGAAGGCCACCGACCTGGAGGCCACCCCGCACGGTGAGCAGACGTTCACCCTGCACGGCCCGGACGGCGTCTCGGCGCCCGCCCGGATCCCGCTGCCCGGCGAGTTCAACGTCGCCAACGCCGTGCTCGCCGCCGCGATCCTGAGCACCGCCGGGGTGGGCCTGGAGCACATCGTCGCCGGGCTCGCGCGGGTGCAGGTGCCGGGCCGGATGGAGCGGGTGCACGTCGGCCAGGACTTCACCGCCGTCGTCGACTACGCCCACAAGCCGGCCGCGGTCGCGCAGGGCCTGGACGCGCTGCGGGCGCGCACCGAGGGCCGGATCATCACCGTGCTCGGCTGCGGCGGCGACCGGGACACCGCGAAGCGCCCGATGATGGGCGAGGCGGCGGCCCGCCGCAGTGACGTCCTGATCGTCACCGACGACAACCCGCGTTCCGAAGACCCCGCGGCCATCCGGGCCGCGATGCTGGCCGGCGCCCGTGGCGTCGGTCCCGCCGAGGGCGGTGAGATCGTCGAAATCGGCGACCGCCGCGAGGCCATCGCGCACGCCGTGGCGCTGGCCGGGCCGGGCGACATCGTCTTCCTCGCCGGCAAGGGGCACGAGACCGGCCAGGCGGCCGGCGGCGTCGTGCACCCGTTCTCCGACCGCGACGAGCTGGCCGCGGCCATCCGCAACAAACTCGAGGTGAGTGTGTGATCGTGCTCAGCCTGGCCGAGATCGCCGACGTCGTCGGCGGCCGGCTGCACCGCGCCGACCCGGGCGCGCAGGTGACCGGCAGCGTCGAGTTCGACACCCGGCAGCTCGTCCCCGGCGGCCTGTTCGTGGCCCTGCCGGGGGAGAAGGTCGACGGTCACGACTTCGCGGCCAAGGCCGTCGAGGCCGGCGCGGTCGCCGTGCTCGCCGCCCGTGAGGTCGACGCGCCCGCGATCGTCGTGCCGCCACCGGCCCCCGGCGAGGCGCACGAGCGGTCGGTCGCGCTGACCGGCGACAAGGACGGTTCGGGCGCCGCGGTGCTGGCCGCGCTGGCCAAGCTCGCCCGGTTCGTCGTGCAGCGCCTGGCCGAGGGGACCCTGACCGTCGTCGGTGTCACCGGCTCGTCGGGCAAGACGTCGACCAAGGACGTCATCGCGCAGCTGCTCGAGCCGCTCGGCCCGACGGTCGCGCCACCCGGGTCGTTCAACAACGAGCTGGGTCACCCGTGGACCGCGCTGCGGGCCGACGCGCACACCCGGCACCTGGTGCTGGAGCTGTCCGCGCGCGGGCCGGGGCACATCGCCCACCTCGCCGAGATCGCCCCGCCGAAGATCGGTGTCGTGCTCAACGTCGGCTCCGCGCACGTCGGCGAGTTCGGCTCCCGCGAGGGCATCGCGAAGACCAAGGGCGAGCTGGTCGAGGCGCTGCCGGAAGACGGCGTCGCGATCCTCAACCTGGACGACCCGCTGGTCGCGGCCATGGCGAGCCGGACGAAGGCCCGCGTGGTGTTCGTCGGCGAAAGCCCCTCCGCGCAGGTCCGGGCGGAGGGCATCACCCTCGACGGCGAGGCCCGCGCGTCCTTCCGGCTGGTCACCCCGGCCGGCGAGGCGGACGTGACGCTGCCGCTGCACGGCGAGCACCACGTCGGCAACGCGCTGTCCGCCGCCGCGGTCGCCCTGGAGCTGGGCGCGACCCCGGCGGAGATCGCCGCGGGGCTCTCGGCGCTCGAACGGCGGTCCGCGCGGCGCATGGAGGTCGTCACCCGCGAAGACGGCGTCACGATCCTCAACGACTCCTTCAACGCCAACCCCGAGTCGATGCGGGCCGGCCTGAAGGCGCTCGCCGCGATGACGCGGGAGAGCGGCCGCCGGTCCTGGGCCGTGCTCGGCGTGATGGGCGAGCTCGGCGCGGACGCGATCACCGCGCACGACGAGATCGGCCGGCTCGTCGTGCGGCTCAACATCGCCAAGCTCGTGGTGATCGGCCCCGAGGCGGCGGCCATGCACCAGGGGGCGCACCAGGAGGGCTCCTGGGGCGAGGAATCGATCCTGGTACCCGACGTGGAGGCCGCCGCCGCCCTGCTGCATGATCAGCTCCGTCCCGGGGACGTCGTGCTGGTCAAGGCCTCCAAGGCCGCCGGTCTCTGGCGTGTCGCCGAAGCCCTGCTCGAACCCCGGGAAACCGACAACTCCGAAACACGCTCGAACGGTGGTGACGCGTGATCAGCATCCTGATCGCGGCCGCGGCGGGCCTGCTGGTCTCCATCATGCTCACGCCCTACCTCATCCGGGTCTTCTCCCGGCAGGGCTTCGGGCAGGAGATCCGCGAGGAAGGCCCCCAGGGACACAAGTCCAAGCGCGGTACCCCGACCATGGGCGGTGTCGCGATCATCGTCGCGATGGTCGTCGGGTACTTCGCCGCGCACCTGATCAACTGGATGGTCAACTCCAAGAGCGGCGCGCCGACGGTCTCCGGGCTGCTCGTGCTGATGCTTGCCGTGGGGCTGGGCATCGTCGGGTTCCTCGACGACTTCATCAAGATCCGCAAGCAGCGCAACCTCGGGCTGAACAAGACCGCGAAGCTGGTCGGCCAGCTGGTGGTCACGGTCGCCTTCGCGGTACTGGCGCTGAACTTCCCGAACGAGCAGGGCATCACGCCGGCGTCGGAGAGCCTCTCCTACGCCCGTGACCTCGCGCTGATCACGTTCCCGTCGATCATCTTCGTGATCTTCTGCTACATCGTGATCTCGGGCTGGTCGAACGCGGTGAACTTCACCGACGGCCTCGACGGCCTGGCGGGCGGCTCGGCGGCGATGGTGCTGGCGACCTACGTGGTCATCTCGTTCTGGCAGGAGCGGCTGTCCTGCGCGAACGGCCCGGCCCAAGCTTGTTATTACGTGCGAGACCCGCTGGACCTGGCGGTGGTCGCCGCGGCGGCGACCGGCGCGTGTGTCGGGTTCCTCTGGTGGAACGCGGCCCCGGCGAAGATCTTCATGGGCGACACCGGTTCGCTGGCCCTGGGTGGCCTGGTCGCCGGGCTGTCGATGACCACCCGCACCGAGCTGCTCGCCATCGTCATCGGCGGCCTGTTCATGGTCGAGATGATCTCGGTGGTCGCGCAGATCGCGGTCTTCCGGACGACCCGGCGAAGGCTGTTCCGGATGGCGCCCTTCCACCACCACTTCGAGCTCGCCGGGTGGGCCGAAACCACGGTGATCATCCGGTTCTGGTTGCTGTCGGCGATCTGCTGCATGTTCGGGCTCGGCCTGTTCTACAGCGAGCAGCTCGGAGGCTGACGTGGATTTTGCCGGTTCCCATGTCCTGGTCGCCGGTGCCGGGGTCACCGGCAAGTCGATCGTCCCCGTGCTGACGGAGCTGGGCGCGCGCGTCACCGTCACCGACGGCAACGCCGAACGGCTCGCGGAGCTGGAGGGCCTGGGCGCCGAGCTGGTGCCCGGCCTGACCGAGCCCCCCGAAGGGACCGCGCTGGTCGTCACCAGCCCCGGCTGGCGGCCGACGTCGCCGCTGCTGGTGGCCGCCGCCGAGGCGGGGGTCGAGGTCATCGGCGACGTCGAGCTGGCCTGGCGGGTCGGGCAGCTGCGCGAGCACCCGCCGTCGTGGCTGGTCGTCACCGGCACGAACGGCAAGACGACCACCGTGGGCATGCTCGAGTCGATCCTCAAGGCGGGCGGCGCCAACGCCGTGGCCTGCGGGAACATCGGCTACGCGGCCCTGGACGCCGTCCGGGCGGGCTACGACGTGCTGGCGGTGGAGCTCTCGAGCTTCCAGCTGCACTGGTCCTCGACGCTGGCGCCGGACGCCGCGGTGGTGCTGAACCTGGCCGAGGACCACATCGACTGGCACGGCTCGATGGACGAGTACGCCGCGGCCAAGGGCCGGGCCTACACGCACGCCAAGATCGTCGTGCACAACGCCGACGACGAGTGGTCCGCGAAGATCGCCGACGACCACGCCTCCGAGGACGCCCGGCGCGTCGCGTTCCGGTTGGACACGCCGTCCGTCGGCGAGCTGGGCCTGGTCGAAGACCTGCTGGTCGACCGCGCTTTCGTCGCCGACCCGGCGACCAGCGCCGAGGAACTGGCCACGCTGGCCGACGTCCGCCCGGCCGGCCCGCACAACGTCTCCAACGCCCTCGCCGCGGCCTCGCTGGCCCGCGCCCACGGCGTCACGCCCGACGCCGTGGTGAAGGGCCTTCGCGAGTACCAGCCGGCCCCGCACCGGGCCGTCGAGGTCGCCGAGGTGGCCGGCGTCCGGTACGTCAACGACTCGAAGGCGACCAACCCGCACGCGGCCGCCGGGTCGCTGCGCGCGCACCAAAGCATCGTCTGGATCGCCGGGGGCCAGCTCAAGGGCGCTTCGGTCGACGAACTGGTGATCAGCATCGCCGGCCGGTTGCGCGGAGTTGTGCTACTCGGTGTCGATTCACCCGTGATCGCCGCCGCGGTTGCGCGACACGCGCCGGATGTCCCGGTGAACAGCCTCCGTCCGGGTGACCATGAACCCATGACTGCGGCGGTGAGTGCGGCCAGCGCGATGGCCCGGCCAGGTGACGTGGTGCTGCTCGCACCCGCCGCGGCGTCGTTGGACATGTTCCGCAACTACGGCGAACGCGGCGACGCGTTCGCCGCGGCGGTGCACGTCCTCCGCGACGACGCAGCGGGGGCGCCGCGTGACGGTCACTGAGCCCAAGCCCTCGGCCGCCCCGAAGCGGCCGCGCCGGGAGCGCAAGGAAAGCGGCTTCGTCGCCGTCCGCACCGCGCTGACCGCGTGGCTTTCGCGCCCGCTGGCCTCGTTCCACCTCGTGCTCGCCCTCACCGGCGTGCTCACCGTCATCGGCGTCGTCATGGTGCTCTCGGCCTCGTCGGTCGACTCCTACAACCCGAAGACCGGCAGCGGCGTGTACGCGCAGTTCACCAAGCACCTGGTGTTCGTCGCGCTCGGCGGTGTCGTGTTCTGGCTGGGCATGCGGGTCAAGCTGGAGCGGATCCGGCGGATGTCGGCCACCGCGACGGTGATCTGCCTCGGCCTGCTGGTCCTGGTGCTGACCCCGCTGGGCTCGACGGTCAACGGCTCGCAGGGCTGGTTCCGGCTCGGCGAATTCACCTTCCAGCCGGTCGAGGCCGCGAAGGTCGCGCTCGCGTTCTGGGGCGCGCACATCCTGGTGATCAAGTACAACGTGATCCACCAGTGGCGGCACCTGCTGGTGCCGGTGGTGCCGATCGCGCTGCTGATGTTCGCCCTGGTCATGCTGCAGCCCGACCTCGGCGGCACGGTCACCCTGGCCGTGGTGCTGCTGGCCCTGCTGTGGTTCGCCGGCGCGCCGAAACGGCTGTTCGGCGTCATCCTCGCGGGCGGCCTCGCCGGTGTCCTCGTGCTGGCGCTGATCGCGCCCTACCGCCTCGTGCGCGTCATGTCGTTCCTCTCGCCGGACCCCGACACGAGCGCCGCGGGCTTCCAGGCCAATCAGGCCAAGCTCGCCCTCGCCGACGGTGGCCTGCTCGGGAAGGGCCTCGGCCAGGGCGCGTCCAACTGGGGCTACCTGCCGAACGTGCAGAACGACTTCATCTTCGCCCTGATCGGCGAGGAGCTCGGGCTGGTCGGCTGCGTCGTCGTGCTCGCGCTGTTCGCCGGGGTCGCCGTCGTGGGCCTGCGGATCGCCACCCGCAACATCGACCCGTGGATCCGGATCGTCTCCGGCACGCTGACCGTGTTCCTCGTGGCGCAGGCCGGCATCAACATCGGCTACGTCGTCGGCCTGCTGCCCGTCACCGGCGTCACGCTGCCGCTGATCTCCTACGGCGGCACCTCGCTGGTGATCACCATGCTCATCATGGGCGTGCTCGCGAACGCCGCCCGGCACGAACCGGAGGCGGTGGCCGCGCTGCGGACACAGGGGCCGGGTAAATTCGGGCGTCTGCTGCGGCTGCCCGCGCCCGACCCGTACCGCCCGCCCGCCACGCGCAAGGGGGCGGCGCGCGCCGGTGCGAAGGCGGCCAGGCCCGCGCCCCGTGCGGCGCGGCCCGCCCCGGCGCAGGAACGGCGCAAGTCGGTCCGCGAGCCGGTGCGCCGCAGCGCGGCACGGACGAGCGCGGCCACGTCTCGCGGGGCCGCGCGGACAACAGCGAGCCGTGGTACCCGGAGTACCGCGAACCGGAGAGGTCATTGGTGAGTAAGCCCGTCAAGGGAACCGAGCGAGCCGCCGCGGGCAAGGCGCCCGTGGTCGTGGTCGCCGGTGGTGGCACCGCAGGACACATCGAACCCGCACTCGCCCTGGCCGACGCCGTCATGCGGCTGCGCCCGGACGCGACGGTGGTCGCGCTCGGCACCGAGCGCGGCCTGGAGAACAAGCTCGTCCCCGCCCGCGGGTACGCGCTGGAGCTGATCCCGCCGGTGCCGCTGCCCCGCAAGCCGACGCCGGAGCTGCTGCGGCTGCCGCTGAAGGTCCGCGACTCGGTGCGCAGGACCCGCGAAGTCCTGGAGCGGGTCGGCGCGGACGTCGTCGTCGGCTTCGGCGGTTACGTCGCCCTCCCGGCCTACCTGGCCGCGCGCGGGCGCACCCCGATCGTCGTGCACGAGGCCAACCAGTCGCCGGGCCTGGCCAACAAGGTCGGCGCGCGGTTCGCCGCGCGGGTCGCGGTCGCCGTCCCCGGCACGCCGCTGCCGAAGGCCGAAGTGGTCGGGATCCCGCTGCGGCGGTCGATCACGTCGCTCGACCGGGCCGCGCTGCGCGCCGAGGCCCGCAAGCACTTCGGGCTGGACCCGGACGCACCCACGCTGCTGGTGTTCGGCGGTTCGCAGGGCGCGCAGTCGATCAACAGCGCGGTGTCCGGCGCGGCGAAGGAGCTGGCCGACGCGGGCATCGGCGTGCTGCACGCGCACGGCCCGAAGAACACCCTGGTCGTGCAGGAGTTCCCGGGGAAGCCGGCGTACGTGCCGGTGCCCTACCTGGAGCGGATGGACCTGGCGTACGCGGCGGCCGACGTCGCCGTGTGCCGTTCGGGCGCGATGACCGTCGCCGAGGTGACGGCGGTCGGGCTGCCCGCGGTGTTCGTCCCGCTGCCGCACGGCAACGGCGAGCAGGCCACCAACGCCCGCCCCGCCGTCACGGCCGGCGCGGCGCTGATGGTCGAAGACGCCGACCTCACCGCGGCGAAGATCGCCGAGCTGGTGGTCCCGCTGACCGTCGACGCCGACCGGGTCGCGAAGATGGGCGCGGCGGCGGTCGGTATGGGCCACCGCGAAGCCGACGAGATCCTCGCCAAGATCGTCCTGGAGGCCGCTGGTGCCTGAGCTCCCCGAAGAACTGCGCCGCGCGCACCTGATCGGGATCGGCGGCGCCGGCATGTCCGGCATCGCGCGGATCCTGCTGGCCCGCGGGGCCTTCGTCTCGGGCTCGGACGCCAAGGAGTCCCGCGCGCTGCTGTCGCTGCGGGCCCAGGGCGCCGAGCTGTTCATCGGCCAGCGCGCCGAGAACCTTGCCGAGCTGGCCGAGCCGCCGTCCGCGGTCGTCGTCTCGACGGCGATCAAGGAGACCAACCCCGAGCTGGCCGCGGCCCGCGCCGCCGGGATCCCGGTGCTGCACCGGGCGCAGGCGCTGGCCGGGCTGATGGAGGGGCACCGCGTCGCCTGCATCGCGGGCACGCACGGCAAGACGTCGACGACGTCGATGCTCACGGTGGCGCTGCAGCACTGCCGGCTCGACCCGTCGTTCGCCATCGGCGGCGACCTCAACGAGTCCGGCGCCAACGCCCACCACGGTGAAGGCGGCGTCTTCGTCGCCGAGGCCGACGAGAGCGACGGCTCGTTCCTGACCTACTCGCCGTCGGTCGCCGTCGTGACCAACGTCGAGCCGGACCACCTGGACCACCACGGCACCGCCGAGGCCTACACCAAGGTGTTCACCGAGTTCGTCGGCCGGATCGTGCCGGGCGGGCTGCTGATCGTCTGCGGTGACGACCCCGCGGCCGACGACCTGGGCAACCAGGCCGCGGACTTGGGCGTGCGCGTCCGCCGGTACGGCCGGACGGTCACCGGCGAGGGTGACGCCCGCATCCTCGACTACACGCCTGCCCCGGACGGCGGCGTCGTTCGCCTGGCCCTCGACGGTTCGGAGCTTTCGGTGCGGGTCGCCGTGCCGGGTGAGCACATGGCGTTCAACGCGGTCGCCGCGCTGCTCGCCGGGCTCGAGCTGGGCGCGCCCGCTCTCGAGCTCGCCGATGGGCTCGCGGCCTTCGGTGGGGTGCGCCGCCGGTTCGAGTTCAAGGGCCGCTCCGGCGACGTCCGCGTCTACGACGACTACGCCCACCACCCGACCGAGGTGGCCGCGCAGCTGCGCGCGGTGCGGACCGCGGCCGGCACCGGCCGGGTCGTCGTCGTGTTCCAGCCGCACCTGTACTCGCGGACCAAGCTGTTCTCGGCGGAGTTCGCCGCGGCCTTGTCCCTGGCGGACGAGGTCGTCGTGCTGGACGTCTACGGCGCGCGCGAGGAGCCGGAGCCGGGCGTGAACGGCGCGCTGATCGCGGACGCCGTCACCGTGCCGGTGCACTACGAGCCCGCGTTCGACGTCGCCGCCGGCCTGGTCGCCGGGCTGGTCAAGGGCAACGACCTGGTCGTCACCATGGGCGCCGGCGACGTGACGCAGCTGGGCCCGGAGATCCTCGCCGAGCTGGACAAGCGCTGAGACCATGAGTTCGACCAGCCAGCGCCGCCGTCCGTCCGAAGAGGACGAACGGGATCGTGCTGCCCTGGCGCGCGAGCGGCGGGGGCGGCGCTCGGACGAGGAGCGCCGCCGGACCCGCGCCGCCACCCGGCCGAAGCCGGCCGCGCGGAACCGGCCCAACCGCCAGGTCGAGATCCGCCGCCGGTGGGTCGCGCTGCTCAGCCTGCTGACCGTGATCGCGCTGGTGTACCTGCTGTTCTTCAGCTCGATGCTCGGAGCCAAGGACGTCTCGGTCACGGGCTCGCGCACGGTGACGGCCGACCAGATCCGCGCGGCGGCGGCCGTCCCCATCGACAAGCCGCTGCTGCGGCTGAGCACCGACGAGATTCGCGACCGGGTCGCGGCGATGCCGGGCATCGCGACCGTCGAGGTGTCGCGCTCGTGGCCGAGCACGGTCGAGATCACGGTCACCGAGCGCACGGCGATCGCGTTCTTCGACAGCGGCCCGGGCGGCGACGGAGTCCACCTGGTCGACGGCGGCGGCGTGGTCTTCAAGACGGTGCCGGCACGCCCCGCGGGTCTCCCGGAGCTGAAGCTGCCGAAGGTCTCGGCGGACGACCCGGTGACCCGCGCGGTCACGGCGGTCCTCGGCGTGATCCCGGAGCAGCTGCTCAAGCAGGTCACGACGGCGACGGCGAAGACCCCGGCGAGCGTGGAGTTCACGCTGTCGAGCGGCAAGATCGTCCGCTGGGGAACCGCGGAGCAGACCGACCGCAAGGCCAAGGTCCTGGCGGCGCTCCTGACCCAGGACGGCAAGGTCTACGACGTCGCGGCACCCGAGCTGCCGACGATCACTTCCTGACTCACGGCCGGGGCCGATAGCGGGGGTCTCCTCCGAGAAACATGTGCCTGGAGTTCTCGTATGCCGTACGATCTCGTACGGCATACGAAACCGAGGAGGGTGTCATGACGATCCTGGTGACCGGGGCGACCGGCAGCGTCGGACGGCTGGTCGTGGACGAACTACTGGCCGCGGGCAAGGCCGTGCGGGCCCTGACCGTCGACCCGGACCGCGCGAAGCTCCCCCAAGAGGCCGAGGTGGTCGTCGGGTCTCTCGCGAAGCCGGAAACGCTGCCCCTCAAGGGGATCGACGCCGTCTACCTGGCACCGATGGCGCGGACCGTGCGGCGGTTCTGCGAGCTGGCGGCCGACGCCGGTGTCGAACGGGTCATCGCGCTCTCCGGCAGCAGTGTCGGTGACGGCCACGAAGCCTCCAGCGGCAACGCGTACGCCGTCGTCGAAGCCGAGGTCGAGAAGGCCGGCTTCGCGTGGACCTTCCTGCGTCCCGGGTCCTTCATGGACAACACCCTCGACTGGGCGGGCATGGTGCGCGCCGGCGAGGTGCGGCTGGCCTACGGCGGCTCGACGCAGACGCCGATCGACCTCGGTGACATCGCCGCGGTCGCCGCCCGCGTGCTCACCACCGGCGGGCACGTCGGCGCCACGCACGTCCTCAGTGGACCGGAGGCGATCAGCCTGCGCGGCCAGGTCGAGATCCTCGCGGCCGTGTTGGGCAAGGACATCCGGTTCCACGAGCTGACGCCGGACGAGCAACGCGCGCAGTGGCTCGGCTTCGGCCTCCCCGAGCAGGTCGCCGACTGGCTGTTGACCGGCTTCGCGGCAACCACGCGGCATCCGCAGGTACCGACCGGGGTCGTCGAAGACCTGTTGGGACGGCCGGGAACGACCTACGCCGAGTGGGCCGGCAAACGCCGGGCGCACTTCGCCTAGCCGACGCAGGGCACGCGGTCCCAGATGTTGTTGTCGGGGCAGGCCGTGCGGGCCGGTGGCGGGGCGGCTTCGGCGGTGGCCGAGGCGAGGGTGAACGCGGCGGCGATCGCCATGACGACGGGAAGCGTGATGCGGGCGAGCGTGGCCACGGTCGGCTCCTGGGTGCGCGGGGGAGTACGGACGTACCGATTGTGACCGCCGCGGCACTGGCAGAAACCCGGGATTGCTCAGATCCAGCCGCGTTCCTTGGCCAGCAGCGCCGTCTGGAACCGGTTGCCCGCGCCGAGCTTGAGCATCAGGTCGGCGACGTGCTTGCGGAAAGTCCGGACCGACACGCCCATTTCGCGGGCACCGAGCTCGTCCTTGTCCGCCTGGCAGAGGATCGCCAGCACCTGCTTCTCCGTGGTGCTCAACCCGGATCGCGCGGCGGTGTCGGCCGCGCCCACCGGCGTCGCCTGCCGCCAGACGCGCTCGAACAGGCTCACCATGCTCGCGACGAGCCCCGGCTGCGCGACGACGACGGCGCCGCTCTTGCTGTCCGCGACGTCGATCGGGGCGACGAACACCGAGCGGTCGTAGAGGATCAGCCGTTCGAGGTCGGTGCCCTCGGCGGTGCGGACCTCGGCGCCGTGCGCGCACAGGTCGAGCAGGTAGGCGCGGGTCCGGTCGTCCTCGAGGATCTCGGCCCGCACCACCGTGCGCATCCGGACGCCGCGGCGCAGGCAGCGCAGGTCGAGCGGCCGGGCGGCGGAGATCGTCTCGGGCGTCCACGGCCCGCCCGGCTGCAGGCCCATGATTTCGGTGCGGGCGAAGAACGACAGCTCGTCGAGCTTCTCGCGGATGTTGCCGATGCCCTGGATGTGCTGGATCTCGGGCCGGGACGCGCGGCTCGCGGTCGCGGTGAAGTCCTCGCTCAGCGAGCGGATCCGGCTCCGGCACGCGTCGAGCCGCGACACCTGCTCCCGCAGCCGGCTGATCTCGACCGCGATCAGGTTCTCCAGCGCGATCGCCGGGTCCAGCGCGTCGAAGGTCTGCGTGTCGGCCTGCCGCACCAGCCCGAGCCGGACGAGCTCGCGGACGATCCCGGCGGTTTCCGCGCGGTCGAGGTGCAGGGATTCGGCGAGACCGGCGACCGTCACGGTCTTTTCCCGCAGGCAACGGCGGTACGCCAGCTCGGCGGTTTCGTCGAGCCCGAGGTCCGCGAGGCTCATGGATCGCTCCCCTGGGTAGCTGCCCCAGGGCGTACGGTAGCAGTTTCGGACTACCCCGGCAGCGGCCATACCAGGGCGAGAACGGGGGAAACGGTACGTATTTCGGTGACGCTCCGTCAGTGCCGCCGGAACTCGGCGCGGACCTCCCGGACGGTGTCGGCGACGTCGGCGGTGCCGTCCAGCACGCGGACGTCGAGGGAGCCGAACTCGGCGAACATCAGGTCCCGCAGGTCTTTCTGGTAGGCGACGAAGCCGTCACGCGTCGGGCGGGCGCCGTAGTGGGACAGCGGGCCGAGCCCGCAGCCGTACCCGCGCCGCCACGCCTTCTCCGGCGCGATGTCGAGGTAGCACACCTTGGCGGGCTGGGGAAAGCTCCGCCACCAGCCGAACATCGGGTTGTCCGCGACGCCGGAGAGCCGGCATTGGGCGAGCACCTTGTAGTAGTACGAGTCGACGACGACCGGGCGGCCGTCGCCGACCTGGGGCAGCCGGTCGCGCAGGTGGATCACCGCGGTCTGCAGCAGCGCGGCGAGGAAGTCGGGGGAGTACGTCGCGCCGAGCCCGGGCAGCACCCGGGTGTCGAGCTCGCGGTGCAGCCGGGTGATCAGCTCCTGGCCGGGGCCGAGCAGCGCCTGGTCGAACGACAGGACGTGGGCGTGCTCCCGCAGCGCGCCGAACGTGCTCGGGTCGCCCGCGCGATCACCGCCCACCAGCACGAGGAACTCGGCGGCGCCGGGCACCCGGTCACGGCCGGTGTCCACGCTGCGCAGCCGGCCGATCGGCCGCGCGAGAGCGCGGGCGGTCGCGCCGCCGTCGATGCTGGTCAAGCCGCCGTGTGCGGTCATGGCACCCTCCGGAACCCAGCGTCGCAGCCGGGCGGCGGGTGCGGCGGCCGGCCGCCGGTCAGGTTCCTGCAGCCGCGCTGCAGGAAGTTTCACGCCCGGGTGCGGGTCATCCCGGCCAGGGCGAGCAGCGGCAGCACGCCGGCGAAGACGGCGACGGCGCTCCAGCCCCCGAGGTGGTAGGCGATCGAGTCGGCCTGCGAGCCGATCGCGCCGCCGACGAAGAACGTCGCCAGGTAGATGCTGTTGATCCGGGCGCGCGCCGACGGGTCGAGCTGGTAGATCGTGTGCTGCCCGACCACGAGGGTCGCCTGCACCGCCGCGTCGATCGCGATCGCGGCGATCGCGAGCAGGACGACACTGTGCGCGCCGAACCCGGCGAGAGCGAAGGCCGCCGCGCACACGATGAACGCGGTCGTGGTGAGCCGCCGGCCGTGCCCGTGGTCGGCCCAGCGCCCGGCGAGCGGCGCGATCAGGGCCCCGCCCGCGCCGGCGAGGGCGAACAGGCCGACCCCGAGCTGGGAGTAGTTGAACGGCGGGGCCGTCAGCACGAACGCGATGGTCGTCCAGAAAGCGCTGAAGGCGCCGTACATCGCGGACTGGAAGAGCGCGCGGTGGCGCAGCGCGGGGTGTTTCCGCACCATCGCCAGCGTCGAGCGGATCAGCTGCCCGTAGCCGACGTCGGTCTTGGGCGCCCGCTTCGGCAGGCTGAACCGCAGCACGAGCGCGAGCACGGCCATCGCCACGGCGGAGAGGAGGAAGACCACGCGCCAGCTCGTGACCTCCGCGAGGAAGCTGGCGATCACGCGCGAGAGCAGGATGCCGAACACGAGCCCGCTGACCACGCGCCCGACGATCCGGCCGCGGATGTGGTCCGGGGCGAGGTCGGCGGCGAACGGGATGAGGATCTGCACGACCACCGAGGTCGTCCCGACGAGCAGGGAAGCCAGCAGCAGCACGGCGAACCCGGGCGCGAGCCCGGTGACGACGAGGCCCGCGCAGGCGACGCCGAGCAGGGTGGAGACGAGGGTGCGGTTCTCGAGCCGGTCGCCCAGCGGGACCAGCAGCAGCATGCCCGCGGCGTACCCGATCTGCGTCGCGGTGACGACTCCGCCGGCGGCCGCCTCGCCGACGCCGAAGGTGTGCCGCAGCTCCGCGAGCAGCGGCTGGGCGTAGTACAGGTTGGCGACGGTCAGTCCACAAGAGACGGCCAGCAGCAGCACGAGCCAGCCGGGCGGTGCTTGCTGCTGCGGCTTCGTCTCGGTCATCTTCACCCCAGAACATCGGCACCGGTTTGATCGGTTCCGAAGGTACCAGTCAAACCGGTTCCCGAGGTATGGTGACGTGCATGACAGAGCGGTTCCGGTCGGGCGCGGGCACGCTGTGCCTCGATTTCGTGCGCACGCTGCGGTATCGGGGTACGTCCGATGCTACGGAGGAGTTGCCGGACGGGGCTTCCTTGCGCGCGTGGATCGAGGAGTTCGGCAAGTTCGGAGAGGCCGTGGTGCCGGAATCCGCGGTCCGCGACGCCCGGGCGCTGCGCGAGGCGATCCACGAACTGATCTCCGACGGCACCACTTCATGCCGCCCGGCGACCCGCCGGCGCCTGAACCGCTTCGCGGCGGCGCCGGTCCCGGCGCCTTCACTGAATCCGTCGGGCGAACTTCGTTGGCACGCTTCGGATCCCGTGTCGGCGATGTTCTCGTTGCTGGCCCGGGACGCCCTGGACCTGGTGACGTCCCCGGCGTACGACCGGGTCCGCCACTGCGCGGGCGCGCGGTGCGGGGCGTTGTTCCTGGACACGTCGAGGCCGGGCACGCGGCGGTGGTGCTCGATGGACGTCTGCGGGAACCAGGCGAAGAAGTCGACTTATCGAGCCAAAGCGGCCCACTGACGACGAATGGCCGCCCCGCCGAAGCGGGGCGGCCATGCAAAAGCGCCTCAGACGAGGGCCGCGTCCAGGGTGATCGTCGTGCCGGCCAGGGCCTTCGACACCGGGCACGTCTTCTCGGCCGTCTCCGCGTACTCCGCGAACTGCTCCGCGGTGACGCCTTCCAAAGCAGCACGCAGCGTGATCGCGATGCCGCTGATCTCGAAGCCGCCGCCGGCGGCCGGGCCGAGGGTGACCTCGGCGCTGACGTCGATCGAGTCCGCCGTCAGCTTCTGGGCCTCCAGCACGCCCGACAGGTTCATCGCGAGACACGACGAGTGGGCCGCGGCGATGAGCTCTTCGGGGCTCGTCTGGCCGTCCGGGTTGCCCGCGCGGGTCGGGAACGAGACGGAGAACGTGCCGGCGTTGGACGAGTCCAGGGTGACTTCGCCCTTCCCCTTCTGCAGTCCGCCGGTCCAGTGGGTGGTCGCGTCACGGCTGGGCATCAAGGCCTCCAGGTGGGTACGCGGCGGCCGACGCCGTCAGCCGCCGCAGGGTTTCGATCAGGTGGTGCCGCTCGGTGTCGTCGAGGCCGAGTGCGCAGCCGATGGCCGGGGGGACGCCGGCAGCGCGCTCGCGCGTCGCCCGGCCCTTCTCGGTCAGGCTGACCACCACGGTGCGTTCGTCCGCGGGCAGGCGTGTCCGCGTCACCAGCCCGTTGGCCTCGAGTCGTTTGAGCAGCGGGGAAAGCGTGCCGTAGTCCAGGTGCAGCCGTTCGCCGATCTCCTTGACCGGCCGGTCGTCGGACTCCCACAGCACCAGCAGCACCAGGTACTGCGGGTACGTGAGGCCCAGCTCGCCGAGCAGCGGACGGTACGTGTCCGTCACCGCCCGGTGCGCCGCGTACAGCGCGAAGCAGGCTTGCTCGTCCAGCAGGAACTCGTTCGGCACGTCCACAAAACTAGCCCACGATTACATCGTGCACAAGGTATTAGCCGGAAAGTGTCGGACCCCTGTGGCAGAGTCCCGGGACATGACCGAACGACCGGACCGCCCGAAGGTCCCACTCACCGGCGGCGAACGGGAGATCCTCACCAGCTTGCTCGACCACCACCGTGCCACCGTCGCCTGGAAGAGCGGCGGACTGAGCCAGGACCAGGCCCGGCGGGTCCACCTGCCCAGCGAGCTGACGACCGTCGCCGGCCTGGTCGCGCACCTCACGCTCGACGAGTGGTTCTGGTTCGCCGTGGTCGTCGACGGCGAGCCGGACACCTGGGAGGAGAAGCTGGCCCACGATCCGGACGCGGAGTTCCGGGTCGCCCCCGAGACGACGGTGGAGCAGCTGCTCGCGGACTACGAAGCCCAGTGTGCCCGCAGCCGCCAAATCACCGCCGCCCACGACCTCGCCGACGAGGTGACGCACAAGGCCGAGACGTTCAACGTCCGCTGGGTCGTCGCGCACATGATCGAGGAGACCGCCCGGCACGTCGGCCACCTCGACGTCCTGCGCGAGCTGACCGACGGCCTCACCGGGGAGTGACGCGCTTGGGCGGCAGCGGGAAGAACCCGCTGGTGCGCTCGACGTAGAGCGCGTACGCCGGGCGCGTGCGGGCCATTCCCTTCTCCAGCAACGGTTTCCCCGTGCCGCGAGCCAGCGTGAACGTCATGGCGATCGGGGAGAGGATCGTCAGCGCGCCCGGCCACGTCGAACACGCGAGGAGGTACAGGCCCCACCAGACGCACGCGTCGCCGAAGTAGTTCGGGTGCCGGGTGTAGCGCCACAGGCCGGTGTCGAGCACCTTGCCCTTGTTCGCCGGGTCGGCCTTGAAGCGGCGCAGCTGGTCGTCGCCGATCGTCTCGAAGCCGAACCCCACCAGCCACACGGCGACGCCGAGCCAGCCCAGCACGCCGATCCCGGTGCCGTACTGCGCGAACTGCACCGGCAGCGAAACGAAGTACAGCACCACGGCCTGCACCAGGTACACGCGCACGAACATCTTCGCCGGGGACGCCTTCTCGGCCATCCGCACGTACCGCGGGTCCTCCGGCAGCTTGTGGTTGCGCAGGTGCAGGTGCGCCGACAGCCGCACGCCCCAGACGACCGTCAGCGCCGTGACCACCAGCCGCAGCGAGAGCGGCCCGTCGCCGAACGGGAACGCGGCCAGCGCGACGATCGCGAAGCCGAGCCCCCAGAACGTGTCGATCGTGTCGTAGCGCTTGCGCGCCCGCGCGATCCCGAAGGTCACCACCACCGCCACGACCGTGACGCCGGCGGTGACCAGCAGCGTGCCGCCCAGGGGCATCAGTTCCACTCCCGCGTCGCCGGCATGCCGCTGACGCCGTTGACGTCCGGCCGCACACTCAGGATCTGGTCCACACCCATCCGGTTCTCCTCGAACGCCAGCGCCCCGCCCACCAGGTACAACCGCCACACCCGCGCGCCGGTCTCCCCGATGAGCGCGACGACGTCGGCCCAGTTCTCCTCTAGGGTGTCGGCCCAGGCGCGCACCGTCCACACGTAGTGCTCGCGCATCGCGTGGACGTCACGCACCTCGAGGCCCGCGGTTTCGAGGTGTTCGACGGTCCGGCCGACCGGGCGCATGGTCATGTCGGGGGCGATGTAGCGCTCGATGAACGCGCCGCCGCCGGGGGCGACGTTGCCGCGGGACATCTGCTGGATCAGCACCCGCCCGCCGGGCTTGACCATCTTGTGCAGCGTCGCGGCGTACGTCGGGTAGTTGACCTCGCCAACGTGCTCGCCCATCTCGATCGACGCCACCGCGTCGAACGGCGCGTCCGGCAGCTCGCGGTAGTCCTGGCGTCGGACCTCGACGCGGTCTTCGAGGTCGTGCTGGGCCAGCCGGCCGCGGATGTGCTGCAGCTGCTCGGCCGAGAGCGTGATGCCGACGGCGTGCACGCCGTGGTGCTTGGCCGCGTGGACCAGCAGCGAACCCCAGCCGCAGCCGACGTCGAGCAGCCGCATGCCCGGGCGCAGACCCAGCTTGCGGCAGATCATCTCCAGCTTGTCCGACTGCGCCTCGGCCAGGCCGTACCCCGGCTCGTCGGAGGTGAAGTACGCGCTGGAGTAGGCCATCGACTCGTCCAGCAGCAGCTGGTAGAAAGCGTTGCCCAGGTCGTAGTGGTGGGCGATGGCGGACTTGTCGCGCAGCAGGCTGTGCAGCTTCCCGGACAGCCGGGCCTCTTCGGCGGGCGGCTTGGGCGGGAGGCCGAACACGCCGAGCTTCCCGGCGAGCGACGCGGCTTCCGCCCACTCGCGCGGGCCGAGCTTCACCCGCTTGAGCTCACCCGCGCGGGTGAGGGACCAGATCCGGCGGAAGCCGTCGGCGAGATCGCCCTCGACGTCGAGATCACCGGTGACGTAGGCGCGGGCGAGACCCAGCTCACCCGGCGCGAAGAGCAGGCGGCGGAGGGCGCGGCGGTTGCGCAGCACCACGGTGGGCGCGTCCACTGGTCCGGCGCGGGTTCCGTCCCACGTCCGGAGGCCGATGGGGAGCTGCCCGCCGAGGAGCTTTTCGGCGAACGAGGCGAGGCGGTGCGCGGTGCTGTTCGGCATGTCCGGGATTCGCTCCGTCCTGCGTGGTGGATTGGTGGCGCGTTCATCCAATCCACATCGGGGGCGGCGGCGAAGTACCGGTGTGGAGATCACGGGAGAACGCATCGCCGTCATCGGCAGCGGGGTGGCCGGACTGACTGCTGCCTACCTGCTGCAACGCAAGTACGAGGTTCTGCTCTTCGAGGCCGACGACCGCCTGGGCGGGCACGCGCACACCCACGACGTGCCCAGCGCCCACGGCGGCACCATCGGCGTGGACTCCGGCTTCATCGTCCACAACGAGCGCACCTACCCGACGCTGCTCAAGCTGTTCGGCGAGCTCGGGGTGCGCACCCGCGACACCGAGATGTCGATGAGCATCCGCTGCGACGGCTGCGGCCTGCAGTACGCCGGCGCGAAGGGGCTGCCCGGGCTGTTCGCCCAGCGCGGCAACGTCGTCCGCCCGCGTTACGTGCGCATGCTCGCCGAGGTGAAGCGGTTCCACCGGCACGCGAAGCGGCTGCTGGACGCGAAGGACGCCGGCGACGTGACGCTCGGCGCGTTCCTCGCCATCGGCGGCTACTCCCGCTACTTCGTCGACCACTTCATGCTGCCGGTGGTCTCGACCGTCTGGTCCGCCGACCGCAGCGACACCCTGCGGTACCCGGCGCGCTACCTGTTCGAGTTCCTGCGCAACCACGGGATGCTGAGCGTCAAGAACTCGCCGTCCTGGCGGACCGTCGTCGGCGGTTCCCGCGAATACGTCGAACGCGCGGCGAAGCAGCTCACCGCCGTGCACCTGTCGACGCCGGTGCGGTCGGTGCTGCGGACCGCGGGCGGCGTCGAGATCCGCGACGACGCCGACACCCCGCACCGCGTCGACCGCGTCGTCATCGCCACGCACGCCGACCAGGCGCTCGCGTTGCTGGCCAACCCGACCGAGGCCGAACGCGACGTGCTCGGCGCGTTCCGCTACTCGGAGAACGAAGCCTGGCTGCACACCGACACCAGCGTGCTGCCGTCGCTGGCCGACGCCCGCGCGGGCTGGAACTACCGCGCCCCGGAGTGCGGTGCCCCGACCGGCGCGGTCCAGGTCAGCTACGACATGAACCGCCTGATGCGGCTGGACGAGCCGACCGGGTACGTCGTCACGCTCAACCCCGGCGAAGGCCCCGGCACGGACTCCCTCGTCGCGAAGATGCGCTACGAGCACCCGGTCTACACCCCGGAAGCCGTTGCGGCGCAACGACGGCTGCCCGAGCTGAACGACGGCGTGCTCGCCTACGCCGGCGCCTACCACGGCTGGGGCTTCCACGAGGACGGCTGCTCGTCCGGCGCCCGCGCGGCGGACAGCCTGGGAGTCGCCTGGTGACGACCGCGCTCTACGACGCCACCGTCGCGCACGTGCGGCGGATCGACCCGCCGCACGCCTTCGCCCACCGCGTGTACCTGTGGCTGGTCGACCTCGACGCGCCGCCGCGGCTGCCGTGGTGGCTGCGCCCGTTCGCCCGCTTCGACCACCGCGACCACTTCGTCGCGAGTGATGCGCGGGGGATCCGGGAGAAGCTCGACGGGTGGCTCGCGGAGCGCGGGGTGGACCTGCGCGGCGGCAAGGTCGTGATGCTGGCCGCCGCGCGCGTGCTGGGGTACGTGTTCAACCCGATCAGCGTCTACTGGTGCCACGGCCCGGACGGACGGCTCGAGTGCGTCGTCGCCGAGGTGCACAACACCTACGGCGGCCGCCACGCCTACCTGCTGCGGCCGGACGAGGCCGGGCTCGCCCGTGCGGCCAAGGAGTTCTACGTCTCGCCGTTCCAGGAGATGGACGGCGAGTACCGGATGCGCCTGCCCCACCCGGAAGCGTTGCTCGACCTCACGGTGGCGTTGCGCCGCGGGACCACCACGCCACTGGTCGCTACGCTGCGGGGAGTTCGCCGCCCGGCGAGCCCGCGGTGGCTGGCCCGGCTGGTACTGGCCCGGCCCCTGCTGCCGCAGCGGGTGTCCGCGCTGATCCGCCGTCACGGCGTCGTGCTGTGGCTGCGGAAGGCGCCGGTCATCCCGCGCACCCCGCAGAACGCCGGAGGACAGCTGCATGGATGACGCGGCCCGCCAGCGCCACATGGCTCCCGTCCCCTCGGACGACGTACCGGCGGCCCCTGCCGCCGAAGAGCTGATGGTGCGCGTCGCCAAGGGCGACGAGCGGGCGTTCGAGCTGCTCTACGACCAGTTCTCCGGGCCGATCTTCGGGCTGGTCCGCCGGATCGTGCGCGACTCCGCGCAGTCCGAGGAGGTCGCGCAGGAGGTGCTCGTCGAGCTCTGGCGCACCGCGACGCGCTACTCGCCCGAGAAGGGCTCCGCGCTGAACTGGGCGATGACCCTGGCGCACCGCCGCGCCGTCGACCGGGTCCGCTCGGCGCGGGCCAGCACCGAGCGCGAGCAGAAGGCGACCTTCGAGGCCGCCCGCGGCCGCCCGTTCGACGAGGTCGCCGAATCCGTCACCGCGCGCCTGGAACGCTCCCAGGTCCGCCGGTGCCTGTCCTTCCTGACCGACCTGCAGCGCGAGTCCGTGCTGCTGGCCTACTACCAGGGCTACACCTATCGCGAGGTGGCCGAAGTGCTCTCGACGCCGCAAGGAACGATCAAGACGCGGCTCCGGGACGGCCTGATCCGCCTGCGTGACTGTTTGGGGGTGACCGCGTGAGCACACCGGAGATGCACACGCTGGCGGGGGCGTTCGCGCTCGACGCGGTGTCCGACATCGAGCGCGCGGAGTTCTCCCGCCACCTCGAGCAGTGCGACGCCTGCGCGCAGGAGGTCGCCGAGCTGCGCGCGACCGCGGCCCGGCTGGGCGCGGCGATGGCCGAAGAGCCACCGCCGGAGTTCAAGGACCGCGTCATGACGGCCATGCACGCCACCCGGCAGCTGCCGCCCCGGACGCGGCCCGGCTCGCCCGAACGGCACCGCCGGTCGGGGCGCGCCCCGCGCTGGGCGGTGATCACGGCGGCCGCGGCGGCCGTCGTCGGCCTCGCCGCGGGCGGGGTGTTCGGCGGGATCGCGCTGACCCAGCAGCAGGAGCTGCAGAGCGCGCAGACGCAGCTCGACCAGGCACGGGCGCGGTACGCCCCGGTGGCGGCGCTGCTGGCCGCGCCGGACGCGAAGACCGGCCACGGCGAGGCGCCGACCGGCGGCGGGGTGACGGTCGTGCTGTCCCGTTCCCAGAACCGCCTGATGGTGATGGACGCCGGCCTGCCGGCGCAGCCGGGCGGGAAGGTCTACGAGGCCTGGCTGCTCACCGGCACCGAAGCGCCGCGTCCGGCCGGGGTGCTGGCCACCGACAGCGGGCTGGTCGTGGCGGACGGCGTCGGCAACGCCGACAAGGTCGCGGTGAGCGTGGAGCAGGCCGGTGGATCGCCCAGCGGGGCGCCCACGAACGTCCTCATGAGCATGCCCGCGCCCGCCTGATTTCCGGCCATAGCAGACCGGGTGCGGGGGCCGCTTCCGGCTCCTCGCTCTTGCGCGCACGAACGTGTTGTGGCAAAACACCTTTGCGACACACGGCGTGCCTACTGGATTAGAGCCTGCCTGGTGCCTACCGTCCTGCCTAACGTCGGCGGTTGACATAACTCTCAATCTGGGGTTTAGGTTGAGAGTTGATCACCGGCCGGCGGGCTGTACGGGCACAACGATCAGGAAGGCGGACTTCGATGACGCCCCCGCACAACTACCTTGCGGTGATCAAGGTGGTCGGCATCGGCGGTGGCGGCGTGAACGCCGTGAACCGCATGATCGAGGTCGGCCTCAAGGGTGTCGAGTTCATCGCGGTGAACACCGACGCCCAGGCACTGCTCATGTCCGACGCCGACGTCAAGCTGGACATCGGCCGCGAGCTGACCCGTGGCCTCGGCGCGGGCGCCGCCCCCGAGGTCGGCCAGAAGGCCGCCGAAGACCACCGTGAAGAGATCGAAGAGGTCATCAAGGGCGCCGACATGGTGTTCGTGACGGCCGGCGAAGGCGGCGGCACCGGCACCGGTGGCGCCCCGGTCGTGGCCCAGATCGCCCGCAAGCTGGGCGCGCTGACCATCGGCGTCGTGACGCGCCCGTTCACGTTCGAGGGCAAGCGCCGCGGCAAGCAGGCCGAAGACGGCATCCAGTCGCTGCGCAACGAGTGCGACACCCTCATCGTGATCCCGAACGACCGGCTGCTGCAGCTCGGCGACATCGGCGTCTCGCTGATGGACGCGTTCCGCTCCGCGGACGAGGTGCTGCTGTCCGGTGTCCAGGGCATCACCGACCTGATCACCACGCCGGGCCTGATCAACCTCGACTTCGCCGACGTGAAGAGCGTGATGTCCGGCGCGGGTTCCGCGCTGATGGGCATCGGCTCGGCGCGCGGCGAGGGCCGGGCCATCCAGGCGGCGGAGAAGGCGATCAACTCGCCGCTGCTGGAGGCGTCGATGGACGGGGCGCACGGCGCGCTGCTGTCCATCGCGGGCGGGTCCGACCTGGGTCTGTTCGAGATCAACGAGGCCGCGTCGCTGGTGCAGGAGTCCGCCCACCCGGACGCCAACATCATCTTCGGCACGATCATCGACGACTCGCTCGGCGACGAGGTGCGCGTCACGGTGATCGCGGCCGGCTTCGACGCCGGCGCGCCGACCCACAAGAAGCTCGACCCGTCGACGTTCGGCTCCGGCTCGCGCCAGGGCTCCGGCACGGCGTCGGCCTCGGCCGGGCAGGTCTCGAACCAGCAGGGGCCGCCGTCGGGGGCCACCCCGGTGCCGTCCGCCTCGGGTTCGGGCTACCCGGTCGCGCCGCCGCGGTCGCACACGCCGCTGCCGTCGGCGTCCGGCCAGAACACCGGCGGGCTCCCGCAGCCCGGCGGCGGTTCGCGCGGCTACTCGCCGATGGGCTCCAACGCGACCCAGGGCAGCCTGCCCGGGCGCGCCATGCCGGTGCACGACGACCCGTCGGACGACGAGGTCGACGTGCCGCCGTTCATGCGGCGCTGACGAACACTGTGGTCCGTGAAGGCCACCTTGAGGGACCTGGAGTCCCTCGAGGTGGCCTTCACGGCTTTGGGAGGATGGGCGCTATGCGGGTTCGGCGAGTGGTGACGACCAGGGCGGGCGGCGCGTCCCGGCCGCCGTACGACACGTTCAACCTGGGCGACCACGTCGGCGACGACGAGGACCACGTCCGCGCGAACCGCAAACGGCTCGCGGCCGAGCTGGGCCTGGCCGAGGACAAGCTGGCCTGGATGGAGCAGGTCCACGGCCGCACGGCGACCACTGTGGACGGCTCGGAGACCCGGGCCGCCGAGGCGACCGACGCCCTGGTGACCGCGACGCCGGGGGTCGCGCTGGTGGTGCTCGTCGCCGACTGCGTCCCGATCCTGCTGGCCGACGCCGAGGCCGGGGTGGTCTCGGCGGTGCACGCGGGCCGCGTCGGCACGCGGATCGGCGTCGTCCCGGCGGCCGTGGCGGCGATGACGGAGGCGGGCGCCGAGCCGTCCCGGATCGAGGCGCTGCTCGGCCCGGCGATCTGCGGCGACTGCTACGAGGTCCCGGCCGCGATGGCCGCCGACGTCGAGAAGCACGTCCCCGGCACCGCGTGCAAGACCCGCAAGGGCACGCCCGGCCTCGACCTGCGCGCCGGGTTGTGGCGGCAGCTCGCCGACCTCGGCGTCGGCAAGATCGGCGTCGACCCGCGGTGCACGAACGAGGACAAGACGCTCTTCAGCTACCGGCGCGACGGGACGACCGGGCGGATCGCCGGCATCACGTGGATCGAAGCATGACCGACCGCAAGGTCGAGCTGGCCGCGAACCTGGCCGAGGTGGAGGAGCGGATCGCCGCCGCGTGCCGCGCCGCCGGGCGCGCCCGCGACGAGGTCCGGCTGATCGCCGTCACCAAGACCTTCCCGGCGTCGGACGCCGCGCTGCTCGCCGACCTCGGCGTGACCCACGTCGGCGAGAACCGCGACCAGGAGGCCGGGCCGAAGGCAGCCGAGGTCGCCGAACTGCGTCCCGGCGCCGCGTTGCGGTGGCACATGGTCGGCCGGCTGCAGCGGAACAAGGCACGGTCGGTGGTCGAGTGGGCACACGAAGTGCAGTCGCTCGACTCGGCCCGGCTCGCCGACGCCCTCGCGAAGGCCGTGCACACCGCGCGTTACGCCGGTAAACGTGACGAACCGCTCGACGTCCTCATCCAGGTGAGCCTCGACGACGACCCCGGGCGCGGCGGCTGCCCGCTCGGCGAGCTGGCCGCGCTCGCCGATCGGGTAGCTCACACGGGTGAACTGCGGCTTCGCGGCCTGATGGCCGTCGCGCCGCTCGGCGGCGACCCGGCGGCCGCCTTCGAACGCCTGGCCGTGGCGGGGGAAAGGCTCCGAAAAGATCACCCGAATGCCGCAGCCGTGTCCGCCGGGATGAGCCATGATCTCGAGCAGGCGATCACGCACGGCTCGACGTGTGTGCGTGTCGGAACCGCGCTGCTCGGCGGGCGCGGTTTAGCCTCGCCGTAGGGAGCTCGTGCGGTCGTCACGTTTAGTGGTCGGCCATACGGGGCACTGACGGCGTGGAGAATCGTTGGTGCGGGAGCGGCTAGGGCTAGGGAGAGGCATGAGCGCGCTGCAGAAGCTGAAGGCCTACTTCGGGATGGTGCCCGCTGACGACGAAGGTTACGACGTCGAAGACGACTATCGGCGCGGTTACGCGGACGACGACTACGACTCCTACGAGGAGCCGGCCCCTCGGTCGCGTTCACGGTACCGCGACGTCGAGGACACGTACGACGAGCCCGTCAGCCGCAGCCGTTCACGCTCCGTGGCGGGGTCCGAGCCCGCGGTCCACGGCGCGCTGGCCATGGACCGGCAACCGGAACCCGTGGCGCGGCTCCGGCCGGTCACCGAGCCGGTCGTGCGCCAGCCGGTGCGTGACCCGTTGAGCCGGATCACGACGCTGCACCCGACCAGCTACGCGGAGGCGCGGGCCATCGGCGAGCACTACCGCGAAGGCATCCCGGTGATCATGAACCTCACCGAGATGGAGAACGCGGACGCCAAGCGGCTCGTCGACTTCGCGGCCGGGCTCGCCTTCGCGCTGCGCGGGTCGATGGACAAGGTCACCAACAAGGTGTTCCTTCTCTCACCGCCCGATGTGGACGTGACCGCCGAAGACCGTCGGCGGATTGCCGAGGGCGGATTGTTTCTGCGCGGCTGAAGTCGCGCGGACCGCTGAGCGCAAGCAAACGTGATTTTGTCGACCCGATGCCGCGTCGACCCCCTCAACTGCGTCTGGAGAACGGACGCCCGGTTAGAGTAGGTACGTGGAAGCTGTGTGGCTGGTCGTCTGGTACGTGCTGTTCGCATTCTGGTTGTTGCTGACGGCGCGCATCGTGGTCGAACTCGTCCGCACCTTCGCACGGGAGTGGCACCCGGCCGGAGGGGTTGCGGTGACGCTCGAGACCATCTACACAGTGACGGACCCGCCGGTTCGCCTGTTCAGGCGAATCATCCCGATGGTGCGGATCGGCGGCGTCGGACTGGACTTATCGATTATGGTGCTGCTGTTGGTTGTGTTCTTCGCGATGCAACTGGCGACTCCAAGTTGATCGGGGAGACTTGGGTGGACCCTGCAGGCCATGGAGTGCGTGAGGTGATCTGATGTCGTTGACCCCCGCTGACGTGCATAACGTCGCGTTCAGCAAGCCGCCCATCGGCAAGAGGGGCTACAACGAGGACGAGGTGGACGCGTTCCTCGACCTGGTGGAGACCGAGCTGGCCCGCTTGATCGAGGACAACAACGAGCTGCGCCAGCAGATGGAGCAGCTCGACGCCGAGCTCGAATCGACTCGTAGTGAGCTCGACAACGCCAAATCCGCGCAGCCCCCGATGCGCGAAGAGCCGTCCCGGCGCCTCGCGCCGGTGCCGCCGCCGGCGTCCGCGATGGAGCAGACCCAGGCCCACTCGATGGTGGGCGACAGCGGCGAGCCCAACGTGCAGGCGGCCAAGGTCCTCGGGCTCGCCCAGGAGATGGCCGACCGGCTGACCGCCGAGGCGAAGACCGAGTCCGACGGGATGCTGGCCGAGGCCCGCACCAAGTCCGAGCAGCTGCTCTCGGACGCCCGGGCGAAGTCCGACTCGATGGTCAACGAGGCGCGCACGCGCGTCGACACGATGCTGAACGACGCGCGGACCCGTGCGGAGACGTTGGAGCGCCAGGCGCGCGACAAGGCCACCACGCTGGAACGCGAGTCGCAGCGCAAGTACACCGAGACGATGAACAGCCTGAACTCCGAGAAGGGCGGGCTGGGCAAGAAGATCGAAGAGCTGCGCACGATCGAGCGGGAGTACCGCACGAGGTTGCGCGGGTTCCTCGAGTCCCAGCTGCGTGAGCTCGACGACCGCGGCTCCGCCGCACCGGCCTCGGCCTCCTCGAACTCCGGGCAGTCGTCCGGATCGTCGAGCGGCGGCCAGGGCTACTCGTTCGGCCCCCGGGCCGAAGCGGGCTGAGTTTCTCCGGGCACACCCCGTCGGCGCCGGTTTTCCTGCGGCGCCGACGGGGTTGTGCCACGGTTCGGAGTCGATCCGGTACCGCACGTGGGCGGGTCGTGGACCGAACCACGCCCGTTCGTGCTGTAATTCACCGTGCTCTACATCGTGCTGGTACTGGTACTGGCGGCTCTGGGGTTGCTCGTCTCCGCGCTGATCACGGCTTCTTCGCTGTGGGCGTGGGTTTCCATCGGCCTCTCGGTGCTCGCCGGGGTGATCCTGGTCGTCGACTGGCTGCGCCGTCGGCGCCGGTCCGCGACGCCCGCCGCCGAACCTCGTGAGGTTCCGGAGCCCTCTTCGTCTTCGTCGTCGGAGGAGTCTCCGTCGGAGCCGAGCCTGTTCACCGAACCCGAGAAGCCGGCCGAAGAGGACCAAACAGTCCTGATCCCGGCCGCCGGAGAGCTGGGTGATCCGGCCGACACGCCCGAGCCCGACCTCACTCCGGAGTCACCCGAGCCCGATGAGGCTCCTGAGGCTGCCGCGTCGTCGGCTTCTTCTGCCGCTTCGACCGCTTCGGCCGCGGAAGAAGAGCCCGCCGCGGCCGACGAACCCGAACCCGGTGAAGAATCGACGGCGGAGTCCGACATCGCGTTGCTGGCCGACCTGGAGGACGAGGTGGTCGTCGTCGACGAGCACCCCCGCTACCACCTCCGCGTCTGCTCCTGGGTCGGCACCCGCGACACGATCCCCATCGGTATCGGCGAAGCCCGCCAGCTCGGCTTCACCCCCTGCGCCCGCTGCGGCCCGGACGCGACCCTGGTGGCCGCGCACCGTTAGGCCATGCCGAAGTGGGTTGCGAGCGCCCGCCGGGCGGTGGCGCTGCTCACCCCTGTCCCAACAGAACTTCGGCAACGGACGGCGTCCGGCCGCGGGGGCGTCCACACCCAGTTCGTGGAAGACGTCGGCGGCCCGGGGACCCAGCGTGTACGGGTGTTCGCGCAGCGGAGCCGAAATCCGCCCGGTTTTATCCGGGCGCACCCGCCTTGGGGAATGGGCGGGGGGAGTTTGGCGGGGCCCTATCCACTGTGGGCAGTCCGGACAGCCCATCGGTCCAAGCCCGGCTTCGCCCAGGGCTCCGAGAGCCCGGCCCAGGAACCAGGCCCCCTTATTCCGGTAGCTCCGCCAGCAACCCCTCGACCTCCGCGCGCTGCCGCTCCGCGTCCTCCGGCAGACCAGCCGCCGCGGCCGTCAAGATCTCCCGTGCCTCCCCGACCTTCCCGAGGTCGCGCAGTAGCCGTCCACAAAGGACATCCGCCGCCAGAGCCGGCAGCTCCGCGCCGAGGGCTCGCAGCTCCGTCGACGCCCTGGCGGCTCGGGGGTACGCCTCCTCCGGGCGGTCCAGGTTGGCCAGCAGGCGGGCGCCGTCGTAGGACGTCAGGGCTCGCTCCCAGGCCAGGTCCGGGTCGTCGGTCGCCGCCGCGGTTTCCGCTGCTGTCAACGCTTCCAGGGCCTTTTCGCGGTCGCCGGCCCAGAGCCAGGACAGTACCGCGCGGCGCAACGTGCGGAGTTCGGACGTGGCCGGCCCGGCTGCCTTGTAGTACTCCGCCGCCCGGGTGTAGCCGGCCGCTGCTTCGGCGTCGCGGTCCAGCTCGTCGAGGACGTCCGCCTGGGCCTCCATCGCCTCGCCCGCCGCCGCCGGGTCTTCCGCGCCGGCGAAGTACCCGGCCACCGTGCCGAACACCGTCACCGCCTGCTCCGGCCGGTCCAGCGCCCAGTACGCCTTGCCCAGCATGAACCGGCCCTGCGCCAGCTTCCGCTCGGCGCCCGCCCGCTCCAGCACCGGTTCCGCGTCCTCGGCGGCTTCCGCCGCCTCCTCCGGCCGGTCGAGGTCCAAGTACGCCATGGCGAGGTCGACCCGCACCACCGCCGCGTCGACCGGCAGGCCGGCCGCCGTGAGGTCCGCGATCGCCGACCGGAACGCCGTGACCGCGTCCTCCGGCCGGCCCAGCCGCCCGGCCAGGTTCCCGCGGAACCGGCTTGCCTGCGCCCGCACGAGCAGGTCCGTGCCCGCGTCGATCCCCGTGGTGGCCGCGAACGCGGCCTCGAGGTCGCCCATGCCGCGCCGGAACCGCGCGCCCAGCAGCCGGACGCGCGCCGCGCGCTCCGGCGACCCGGCTTCGGTGTAGCGCGCCACGGACTCGCCGGCGAGGTCGATCGCCGCCGGCAGGTCGCCCTGGTTGGCCAGCACCACCGCCCGGCGCTCGAGCCACAACGCCACCAGCGCGGGCGAACCGCTCGCCCGGACCGGCTCTTCGGCGCGGTCGAGAACCTCGCGCGTGGCCTCGAGGTCCTCCCGGGTGAAGTGCGCGGTCGCCAGCCGCAGCAGGGCGAAGCCGTGCGCCGCGGCGTCCCCCAGCTCCGCCAGCCGGCTCGCGGACGCTTCGAGCGCGGCCCCGGCAGCCTCGTCGCCGGCCCGCGCGAGCACCAGGAGCCGGACGCCCCGCGCCGACTCGGCCAGCACGGCATGGCCCGCTTCCTCGGCCGCTTCGGCGGCCCGTCCGAGATCGCGCGACGCCGCTTCGGGGTCGTCGTGGTCGGCCGCCGCCATCAGCCGCAGCGCCAGCAGCTCACCCGTGGGCGCCGGGCACAGCGCGTCGAACTGGGCCCAGATCGCGTCGGTCGACCGGCCCAGCAGGAACTCCCGCTCGGCCAGCTCCGCGAGTTCCGCGGCCGTGGCCGGCAGCGCGGGCGGCGAAACGGGGACGGGGACCGGGGTGGGCGCGACCGGCCCGGACAGCGGCAGCTGCTCGACGAGCGGCTCGGCGGCCAGCAACGCACGGACCCGGTCGCCCTGCGCGGACGTGCCGTTGCGCGCGTCGAACCGGGCCACGAGCGCCAAGGCGCGGCCGGTCAGCTCGTCGCGCAACGCGGCCACGGTCGTGCCGCCCACCGGCGCGTCACCGTGCCCGGCCTCGGCCACCAGCCGCAGGTTCAGCGCCGCCACGGCGGCGAACTCCATCTCCGCGTACGGCGTCGGGGCGTCGTCCAGCCACCCGAGGTGACGCTCGAGGATGTCCAGGCCCCGCGCGTGGTTGCCGGTCAGCGCGCAGAACTCGACGTGGCTCGCGATCTCCCGCAGCTGCGCCCGGTCGTGCCGGATCGCGCGGTAGGCCTGCCGATGCGCCCGCGCCGCTTCGTCGAACCGTCCCGTGTGGACGTACGGGAGCAGCAGCGACGTCAGGATGTCCTGCGGCTGCTCGACGCAGGTGAACTCGCCGCCCAGCACCGGTTCGGCCACCTCGACGGCTTCGGCGTACCGCCCCATCGCGGTGAGGTGCCGGACCTTCGCCGTCGGCTCGCAGCCGACGCAGTCGGACATCTCGCCGCGGGGCGAGGCCGCCCAGAGCCGGTACTGCTCGGCGGCGGTCTCCCGGTCGCCGACGTGCCGCGCGAGCGTGGCGCGGTACTGGTGCACCGGGTTCATCGAGTACCCGGCCAGCCGGTACCGGCGCTCCATGTCGTCCAGCACGGCGTGGGTCCGCTCGAGCGGCATCTCCGGGAAGCGGGTCATCGACCCGGCCATGAACTTGAAGTACCAGTACAGGTTGGCGTCCCAGTGCGGGTCCGCCTCGCCGCGGTCGTGCACGGCCAGGCACCAGGCGAACGGCACGAACGCCTTCGCCGGTTCCCCGCCCTGCTGGTACGCGCTGGTGACGAAGATCCTCGCGGCGTACCGGAGGGCGGGCGAGCCGTGGGCGTCGGCGTCGCGCACCACGGTTTCCATGGCGCCGATCCGGGCTCGTCCGCGGGGCAGCTGGTAGGCGGCCCACAGCCGGTCCCACAGCACCTGCTCGTCGGCGCCCGGCGCGCTCATCGGGTCTCCTCGCCGGGCACGGCCTGGTCCAGCAGCCCGAGGAACGACCGGTTGAGCAGCGCCGCGTCCGCCGGCCGGATCGGGTGCCTGCCGAACAGCAGCGCCTGGCCGTACAGCGATTCGACGGCCAGCCCGCGCAGCGTTTCGTCGTCGAGCCGGGAAATCCGGCGCACCAACGGGTTCCGGTGGTTGAGCACCAGCTGCGGGCGGTCGTCGGTGGGCTTCTCGAACGCCGAGAGCACGCCGGCCCACAGCTCGTCGACCTGCTCCTTGGTGGCCCGCAGCTCGCCCGCGAACGCGGCCGCGCGGTCCAGCAGGTACAGCACCGGCAGGTTCGCCGGCTCGAACTCGCGCAGCACGACCTCGCAGCCGAGCCGGTCGAGCCGGCGCTGCGCGGCGGTGACGAACGGCCGGGTGGCCAGCGCGGTCGCGCTGTCCAGCTCGCTGAACGCGGTGGTGAGGTCGCTCGGGTCGAGCCGGGTCACCGCGAGGTCCGGCTCCAGCGACCGCATCCGCTCGGCCAGCTCGCTGTCGTAGGTGTACCCGCCGTTGATCACGGCGATGTCCTGCGCGGCGGCGACCCCGGCCAGCTGCTGGTACTCGTCGGTGGTGGCGCAGTAGCGCAGCACGCCGTAGCGGCCGCGGAACTCGGCCATGGTCATCCGGCCGACGTTCGTCTCCACCGGCCACCACTGGTCGACCAGCCGCAGCATCTCGTCGTCGTGCAGGGCGAGCGCCTTGACGCCGAGGTGGTGGATCCCGAGGAAGCGGTTCAGCCGCTCGGGCGCGGTGCGGGCCAGCCCGACGAGCCAGCCGCGCAGCTGGTCGCCGAGGGCTTCGCGCGTCGCCTCCAGTTCGCCGTCGTCGTAGAGCGCCTCCCGGCTGGCCGTGGGGCGCAGCTCATCGGCGTCGACGACGCAGCGCGCGAAGAACGCCCAGTCCGGCAGCAGCCCCGGCGCGCTCTCGGCCAGCAGCATCCGCTTGAGGTAGACGCGGTGGCCGCCGTGCTCGGCCGGGCTGGCCGGGAACGGCAGCACGTAGGCGACGCCGGTCAGCCCGGCGGCCGGCACGTCGAGCTCGACGACGTCGAACGGGGTGAAGCCGAGGGTGTCCTGGGCGTAGCCGACCAGATCGGCCTGCCGCTGCCCGGGAACGCGGTCGTCGCGCGCCCACGGCGGGCCGCCGCCGCTGATCGCGCGGCCGTCGACGGTGACCTCGAACGGCAGCATCGAGCCGTAGAGCGCGGCGAGGTCGGCGACCGTCTCGGGCGCGAACCACTGCTCGGCGCCGGGGCGCGCGGTCAGCGTGACCGTGGTGCCCGGAGCGTCCCGTTCGCCGGGGCCGATCGCGTAGGTGCCGTCGGAGCGGCCGGTCCACCCGACGGCGGGGCCGCCGCCCGCCGCGCGCGTCACGACGCGGACCTCGTCGGCGACCAGGAACGCCGAGAGCAGCCCGATGCCGAACTGGCCGAGGAACTCGTGGCGCTGGAAACCCAGCTCGTCCCGCTTGGAGCTGCGGCCGATCGTCGCGAGCAGCTCGTGCACCTGGGTTTCGGTGAGCCCGATCCCGCTGTCGGCGATGTCCAGGACACCGTCGCCGACGACGACGGTGATCGCCGCCGGGCAGGCGGGGTCCTGCGCCCGCCGCGCGGTGACCGCGTCGACGGCGTTCTGCAGCAGCTCCCGCACGTACACGCGCGGGCTCGAATACAGGTGCCTGCTGAGCAGATCGACGACCCCGCGAAGATCCACCTGGAAAGTACGGCTCACCGTGAATGTTCCCCCATGTTTTTTCGGCCGCGGACCGGGAATACGGCGCCTCGTCATGCTAACGGTGACGGGCTCGCGCGGGCGTCCCCATTTCCCGTCGTGCCCCTCGTGACAACCCGGTTGCGCGGGGCGGTTAACCTGGTGTCAGCACAGCGTCGATCCGGCCATCACCGGGGAGCTTCCGGAAGAACCGAGCCTCACCGCTCGCAGTAGAACCGGACGGGTGCGGCCCGTGACAGCCGTCGAACGAGCGGCCCGGCAGGCACAGCGCCGGGCAAGCGGGGTGGTACCGCGGAACGCCGCAGGGCGTCTCGTCCCCGTGTGGGTGACCGGGAGCCGGTCGTCCGTACGAGAGCGACGAACCGAGGAGCACCCGGATGTACCCCCAGGCCAAGCTCGACGACAGCGCGGGTGTGCCGTCGCAGCCGTCCTTCCCGGAGCTGGAGACCCAGGTCCTCGCCTACTGGGAGAGCGACCGGACGTTCCAGGCGAGCATCGACGCGCGTCCCGCGGGCGAGCACGGCGACAACGAGTACGTCTTCTACGACGGCCCGCCCTTCGCCAACGGCCTGCCGCACTACGGCCACCTGCTCACCGGGTACGTCAAGGACCTGGTGCCGCGCTACCAGACGATGAAGGGCCGCAAGGTCGAGCGCCGCTTCGGCTGGGACACCCACGGCCTGCCCGCCGAGCTCGAGGCGATGCGCCAGCTCGGCATCACCGAGACGTCCGAGATCGAAGAGATGGGCATCGCGAAGTTCAACGAGGCTTCGCGCGAGTCCGTGCTGCGCTACACCGGCGAGTGGCGCGAGTACGTCACCCGCCAGGCGCGCTGGGTCGACTTCGACAACGACTACAAGACGCTCGACGTCACCTACATGGAGTCGGTGCTGTGGGCGTTCAAGCGGTTGTGGGACAAGGGACTCGTCTACGAGGGCTACCGCGTCTTGCCGTACTGCTGGCGTGACGCGACGCCGCTGTCCAACCACGAGCTGGGCATGGACGCCGACGTCTACCGCAACCGCCAGGACCCGGCCGTCACCGTCGGGTTCCGCATGGAGGGCAACGACAACGAGCTGGACGGCACCTACCTGCTGATCTGGACGACCACGCCGTGGACGCTGCCGTCGAACCTCGCCACCGCGGTGCACCCCGAGGTGGACTACGTCGTCGTCGAGAGCGAAAACCTGCCCGGCAAGCGGTTCCTGCTCGCCGAAGCGCGCGTCGCCGCGTACGCGCGTGAACTCGGTGAAGAGCCGACCGTCGTCGCGCGCTACACCGGCGCGCAGCTGCTCGGGAACCGTTACGCGCCACCGTTCCCGTACTTCACCGGCACCGAGAACGCGCACCGCGTGCTGTCGGCCGACTACGTCACCACCGACGACGGCACCGGCGTCGTGCACATCGCGCCCGCCTACGGTGAAGAGGACAAGGTCGTCACCGACGCCGCCGGGATCGTCCCGGTCACGCCGGTCGACGCGCACGGCAAGTTCGACGACACCGTGCCCGACTACGCCGGGCAGCAGGTGTTCGACGCCAACCCGAACATCGTGCGGGACCTCAAGAACGGCACGGGATCGGCCGGGCAGCAGGGTGCCGTGCTGCTGCGGCACGAGACCTACGACCACTCCTACCCGCACTGCTGGCGCTGCCGGAACCCGCTGATCTACCGCGCGGTGTCGTCGTGGTTCGTCGCGGTGACGCAGTTCAAGGACCGGATGGTCGAGCTGAACCAGCAGATCACCTGGTACCCGGAGAACGTCAAGGACGGCCAGTTCGGCAAGTGGCTGGAGAACGCGCGCGACTGGTCAGTGTCGCGCAACCGGTACTGGGGCACGCCGATCCCGGTGTGGCAGTCGGACGACCCGGCCTACCCGCGCACCGACGTCTACGGCTCGCTCGACGAGCTGGAGGCCGACTTCGGCGTGCGGCTGGACAACCTGCACCGGCCCTACATCGACGAGCTGACCCGGCCGAACCCGGACGACCCGACCGGGCACTCGACCATGCGCCGCGTCCCGGACGTGCTGGACGTCTGGTTCGACTCGGGCTCGATGCCGTACGCCCAGGTGCACTACCCGTTCGAGAACGCCGACTGGTTCGAGCACCACTACCCGAGCGACTTCATCGTCGAGTACATCGGCCAGACGCGCGGCTGGTTCTACCTGCTGCACGTGCTCGCGACGGCCTTGTTCGACCGGCCGGCGTTCCGCACCTGCGTCTCGCACGGCATCGTGCTGGGCTCGGACGGGCAGAAGATGTCCAAGTCGCTGCGCAACTACCCGGACGTCAACGAGGTCTTCGACCGCGACGGCTCCGACGCCATGCGCTGGTACCTGATGGCGAGCCCGATCCTGCGCGGCGGCAACCTGGTCGTCACCGACAAGGGCATCCGCGACGCCGTCCGCCAGGCCGTGCTGCCGCTGTGGAACTCGTACTACTTCCTGGCGCTGTACGCGAACGCCGAGGGGGTCGAGGGCGAGTGGCGCACCGACTCGGCGAACGTGCTCGACCGGTACGTGCTGGCGAAGACGCACGAGCTGGTCACCGACGTCGAGTCCGCGATGGACCACTACGACGTGGCCGGCGCGTGCCAGACCGTCCGTGACTTCCTGGAAGTCCTGACGAACTGGTACGTCCGGCGCTCGCGCGACCGCTTCTGGGCGGGCGACAAGGACGCCATCGACACGCTGCACACGGTGCTGGAGGTGACGTCGCGGGTCGCGGCGCCGCTGCTGCCGCTGACCACCGAGGTGGTCTGGCGCGGGCTCACCGGCGGCCGCTCGGTGCACCTGACCGACTGGCCGAACGCCCTCGACCTGCCCGCGGACGCGGCGCTGGTGACGGCGATGGACCGGGTCCGGCAGGTGGCGTCGTCGGCGCTGTCGCTGCGCAAGGCCAACAAGCTGCGCGTGCGGCTGCCGCTGCCGTCGCTGGTCGTCGCGGCCGGCGACGCCGAGCAGCTCGGCGGCTTCGCGGACATCCTGCGTGACGAGGTGAACGTCAAGGCGGTCGAGCTGACCACCGACGTCGCCGCGCACGGCGGGTTCGAGGTCGCGGTGAACGCCCGCGCCGCCGGGCCGCGGCTGGGCAAGGACGTCCAGACCGTGATCAAGGCGGTCAAGGCGGGGGACTGGTCGCTGCAGGGCGGCAAGGTCGTCGCGGCCGGGATCGAACTGCAGGAGGGCGAGTTCGACCGCCGGCTGGTCGCCAAGGGCGGTGGCGCGGCCGCCGAGCTGCCCGGCGGCTCCGGCCTGGTCCTGATCGACACCGAGGTGACGCCGGAGCTGGCCGCCGAGGGCCTGGTCCGCGACCTGATCCGCGTCGTCCAGCAGGCCCGTCGTGACGCGGACCTCGACGTCGCCGACCGGATCGTGCTGACCATCGACGCACCGGACGACGTCGTGGAAGCGGCGAAGCGGCACGAGGAGTTCCTGGCCTCGGAGACGCTGGCGACGTCGGTGACCTACGCGGCGGTGGCCGACGGGTTCGCCGGCGCGGTCGGTGAGGGCACGAAGGTGACCGTCTCGGTCGCCAAGGCCTGACCACGCCCACCGGCCCGGAACCGATCACGAATCGGTTTCGGGCCGGTGGTTTTTTCACCCGAAAGGGCCGGGAATCGGCAAGCTGGGCCCTTGTGCGCGCGGGAGGCGTGCACTGGGGAGGGGTACGCGAGAAATGAGTCCTGGCAGAAAACGCGGCATTCTCATCGGCGGCGCGCTGGCCGTGGTCGCGGTCGTCGTGGCGGCGTTCTTCCTCCTGAACGGCGGGAGCGCACCCGAGGCCGCCGCGGGCTCGGGGGAGACGGCCGTCGACCGCCCCGGCGCGCTCGACCCGAACTCGGCGATCACCGAGTACCTGCAGGACTTCGCCGAGAACAACCCGGACGCCGCGGCGCGGCTCACGGACGACAACGCGGCGGCCGCCGTGGCGCTGCGCGACGCGCGGAACACGCTCCAGCCGTCGACGCTGGCCGCGAAGCTGACCCTGCTGCAGCCGACCCCGGCCGGGGCGAAGCAGACGAGCGGGACCTATCACGTGTCCTGGACGTTGAAGGACCGCCAGGTCTGGTCCTACGACGTGCCGTTCACCCTGGCCCAGGCCAACGGCAAGTGGCTCGTGCACTGGGCGCCGACGCTGCTGCACCCGAAGCTCGAAGCGGGCCAGCGGCTGGCGATCAGTACCGCCGCCCAGGACAGCACCGCCGTCGCCGACCGTGACGGCAAGCCCCTGCTCATCAGCGGGGCCGGTGGCGTGCACCCGGCCGACGGCAATCCGGCGCCGCTGCTGCGGTCCGCACTGATCGGCCAGGTCACGGCCGCGGCGGGCGGCGGGTTCGCGGTCGTCCGCACCGACACCGGCGGCAAGAACCTGGAGACGCTGTTCGGGAAGGCGTCGGAGGAGGGCGCGAAGCCGCTGACGTCGAGCCTGAGCCTGGGCGCGCAGAAGTCCGCCCAGGCCGCGGTGGACGGCTACTCGGGTTCCGCGATGCTCGTCGCGCTCGACACCGGCTCGGGCGACATCCTGGCCGTCGCGCAGAACGCGGCCGCCGGCCTCTCGCCGAAGGCCCTGAACGGGCTGTACGAGCCCGGTTCGTCGTTCAAGATCGCCACGTCGGTCGCGGCGATCCAGCAGAGCGGCCTCAACTCCGGCTCGCCGGTCGACTGCCCCGGCGTCGCGACGATCGGGACGCGCACGGTCAAGAACGAGGGCTTCGAGCTGGGCGCGACCACCCTGCAGACCGCGTTCGCGCGTTCCTGCAACACCACGTTCGGGCAGCTCTCGCTGAACCTGCCCGCGGACGGTCTGGTCAAGGCGGCGAACGAGCTGGGCCTCAACGCCGACTACGAGATCCCGGGCCTCAAGACCGAGCTCGGCAAGGTCGAGCCGGCGGCGAGCAAGGACGAGCAGGTCGAGGACGGGTTCGGTCAGGGCCGGATCCAGGCCAGCGCGCTCGGCGGCGCGATGATGGCCGCGACGGTCGCCTCCGGCAAGGCGATCACGCCGAAGCTGTGGCACGACCTCGACACCGTCGTCGTCAAGGGGTACTCGCCGCCGCCCGCGTCCGTGCTCGGCGAGGTGCGGAAGATGATGCGCGCGGTGGTCACCAGCGGCACCGGCAAGGCGGCGGCGGGCGCCGGGAGCGTGTTCGGCAAGACCGGCACCGCCCAGTTCGGCGACGGGCAGCAGGCCACCGGCTGGTTCGTCGGCTACCGCGGGAACGTCGCCTTCGCCGTCGTCCTGGAGAACTCGAACGACTCGGGACCGGCCGTGCAGCTGGCCGCGAAGTTCCTCAAGGGCGTCTGACCCCGTCCCCAACCGGACGACTCGCGTACCCGGACGGACGACTCGCGTACCTGGACGGACGACAC